>WBXJ01000025.1 GCA_008933045.1 Verrucomicrobiota bacterium | reverse complement strand
TTCCAAGATTTTGTGGTTAAAAAACCATGAGCCAGAGAATTTTAAGCGTCTGGCGACTGTGTTGTTGCCGCATGATTATCTTAATTTTTGGCTTACTGGAGATAAGTGCATGGAGTTCGGCGATGCCAGCGGGACGGCTTTGCTGAATGTGCGGAAGCGTGAGTGGTCGGATCGGGTTCTTCAAGCGATTGATCCACATTTGGTCGATCGATTGCCGAAACTCAGTTCCAGCGATCAAAGGGCCGGTTTCCTTCAGCCAAAGACTGCGAAAGCTTTAGGGTTAACTACCGAGACGATGGTGAGTGCGGGCGGCGGAGATAATATGATGGGGGCAATCGGCACGGGGAATACTCGGCCGGGAATTGTGACGGCAAGTTTCGGCACGAGCGGCACGATTTACGCCTGCGCGGCAAAACCGGTGGTGGATCCCGAAGGTGAAATCGCTGCATTTTGTGATTCGGCGAATCAGTGGCTTCCGTTGTTATGCACCATGAACGTGACGACAGCGACCGAGATGGTTCGGCGAGATTTTGGGGTGGATCATGCGGGGTTCCAGAAAGTGGCTGGAAAAGCTCCCGCCGGTTGTGATGGGTTGTTGTTGCTGCCTTATCTGGAAGGTGAGCGCACGCCGAATGTGCCAGACGGGACGGGCGTGTTTTTGGGAATCAATCCTAAAACGTTTACTGCTCACCATTTTGCACGAGCTGCGATCGAGGGTGTGACCTTAGGAATGAATTATGGGTTGCGTCGGCTTGCGACGCTGGGGGTGAACGCAACGCAAATCCGTGCGACCGGAGGCGGTGCGCAGTCTAAACTGTGGCGGCAAATCATGGCGGATATTTTTCAAGTCGAAGTCGTCACCCTCAAAGTATCGGAGGGAGCCGCTTATGGAGCCGCGTTGCAATCGATGTGGAATTATCGACTCATGTCTGGGGAGCATGTGGAGATGCACGAAATTACTGATGCATTCGTCAAAGTGAACGCGTCGGAAACCGCAACGCCCACCTCGAAGAACGCTGCGATTTACGAAGAACTCCAAGAGCTGCAAGATTCTATGTCGCGCAGTTTGCGAACTGTTTTCCAGGGGCATCGCAAGTGGATCAACGCTAGATAAGGGAATTTTTTGGATCGCACGGCGGACTCCTAAAACAAGCTAACAGCATGAATGACAAACTCGTTTTAGAAGTTAACGCACTCACCAAATCCTACAGCACAAGTGGGGGACCCTTGACGGTGCTCAGGGATGTGACGTTTGGTTTGGGCGAGAGCCGAACTTGCGCGATCGTGGGTCCATCGGGCAGCGGTAAGACGACGTTGCTCGGGTTGTGCGCTGGGTTGGATCAACCGACGAGTGGCACGGTGCATCTCAACGGAATCGGCATTCATGGAATGAATGAGGACGGACGCGCGCAGCTCAGAAGTTTGTTGATCGGTTTTGTTTTTCAGAATTTTCAACTCCTTTCCACATTGACCGCGAGGGAGAATGTGATGGTGCCCGTCGAGTTACGCGGGGATTCGGGTGCGGACGATTTGGCGATCGAACTCCTGGACCGTGTCGGGTTAGCTGATCGAATGGATCATTATCCTGTTCAACTTTCTGGCGGCGAACAACAACGGGTGGCACTCGCCCGTGCCTTCATCAATCGCCCGAAGATTTTGTTCGCCGATGAACCCACGGGCAATCTAGATAGCGACACGAGCGGCAAAGTGATTGATCTGCTATTCGATCTCAACCGAGCAGCGGGTACAGCCCTAGTGCTCGTGACGCACAATTTAGAATTAGCGTCGATGACCGACTGCATCATCAAGTTGAGGGGCGGCAAGATGGTTGGCTCACTCTAGGAAGGATCATGCGATGATGTTCGATCGTTGGATTTGGCTGATGGCTTGGCGCGACAGTCGGGCCAGTCGTCGAAAGTTATTCCTTTTTTCCTGCTCAATAGTTCTAGGGATTGCCGCTCTGGTTTCGATCACATCACTCGGTCGTAACTTGGAACTCGCCGTGGCTGACCAGGCAAAAACATTGCTCGGAGCCGATCTGGTTGTGTCAGCACGGCAACCATTTTCTGCGCGAGCCGAGGAGCTGATCAAGGAATTGGGAGGTGAACAGGCCCGCGAAGTGGCGTTTTCTTCCATGGCACTTTTCCCAAAAACTGAGGGGACACGATTAGTTCAAATCCGGAGCTTAACAGACGGTTTTCCATTTTATGGAAAGTTCGAAACGGCTCCAGTTGAGGCGGGGGAGAGTTTTCGGAGCCTCCCGGGAGCACTGGTCGAAGAATCGTTGATGAACCAGTTCAACGCGAAGGTAGGGGATCCCATCAAGCTCGGTCAGTTGATTCTGCCGATCGCGGGGATCCTGCAGAAAATCCCTGGTGAAGCTCTGGTCTTCTCGACGATTGCCCCGCGTGTTTATATACCCGCCACCGAACTGCCAAAAACAAAGCTAGTGAAGGCGGAGAGCTTGGCGCGGTTTAAGGTTTTCATTAAATACCCCTCCACGATCAACGTGGAAGCATTGGCAAAAAAGCACCGCAATACCTCGAAAGATCTCCGGTTAGAATTAGAAACTGTGGAGGATCGGAAGCGCGATCTGGGCCGTTCCCTCAACAACCTGCAAACGTTCCTCAGTCTCGGGGGCTTCATCGCGTTGTTACTTGGCGGGGTGGGGGTCGCCAGCGCGATTCATGTACACGTCAAAGAAAAGGTGCCCGGAGTGGCGGTGCTCCGATGCCTAGGCGCGAGCGCGAGCCGAACCGTGCAAATCTACGTGGCGCAAGGCATGGGCCTCGGGTTAACGGGAGCGATCGTCGGTGGGGCGTTGGGTGTGATCCTCCAGTTTTTCTTGCCCCGTGTGGTGCAAGATTTTGTGGCATTGCAGATTGATTACAGAATCGCGTGGCCCTCGGTTTTTGGAGCCATGGGTGCCGGTTTCCTGATCTGCGTTCTCTTCACGCTATTGCCAATCCTACCGTTGCGGCGGGTATCGCCTCTCGCGGTTCTCCGAGCTTCCGAGGCGGAACCCCTCCAAGGAGACCCGGCGAGGTGGCTGATTTTCGGTCTGATGGGGTTAGGAATTACTGCGTTTTCGCTGTGGCAAAGCACCAAGTGGTATCACGGTTTGGCCTTCACAGGGGGAATCCTCGCAGCATTCGGACTCCTGGCGGGAGTGGCAAAGATTTTGACTCAAGTCGCACGCAAGGTCATCAGCCGAAGCTGGCCTTACGTGTGGCGGCAGGGCCTTGCCAATCTCCATCGACCCAATAACCGCACCACCTTGTTGATGCTCTCGTTAGGGTTAGGAACCTTCCTGGTTCTCACCATGTTTCTAGTGCAGCAAACCTTGCTGGTGGACCTGCTCCCAAGCGGACACGGACGCCAACCCAACACGGTCCTTTTCGATGTTCAGAGTGATCAAATCGAAGGGGTGGAACGGTTGTTGAAAGACCGCGATCTGGAAATACTTCAACGATCCCCGGTGGTGACCATGCGCCTGGCATCGGTCAAAGGCCGTGCGATCGGAGACCTGCTTAAGGCACCTGATCGCCAACGCGCACCGAACTGGGTTCTGCGCCGAGAGTTTCGATCCACTTGGCGCGATCAACTTGTGGATACCGAGGAATCGGTGGCGGGTTACTGGCCTGCCGAGAGAGCGCAGGATGTCACCCCCATCTCTTTGGAATCAGGGATTGCAAAAGATTTGGGCGTGACGATTGGAGATGATCTGGTGTTCGACGTGCAAGGGGTGCCAATCACCACGCGAGTGGCTCATCTTCGCAATGTGGATTGGAGACGAATGTCCCCCAATTTTTTTGTCGTGTTCCCCAGCAATTCTTTGGAAGCTGCGCCGGCATTTCATATCTTAACCACTCGCACCCCCACTGCTGCAGCAGGGGCTGAAATGCACCATGAGCTAATCGGAACGTTCCCAAATATCTCACTCATTGACCTCACTCTGGTGCTCAAGACGGTGGATGTAATCATCAGCAAAATATCATTGGCCGTTCGGTTCATGGCCATGTTCATCTTGGGAACAGGTTTTCTCGTGTTGGTTGCGGCGATCTTGACGGGGCGGTACCAGCGGATGCAGGAAAGCATTCTACTCCGAACCCTCGGCGCCTCACGTCGCAAGGTTCTGCAGATCCTCTTGATCGAATATTTTCTGCTCGGATTTTTCGCGAGTTTGACCGGAGTTTTACTCGCGTTAGGAGGTGCTTGGGCCTTGGTCCACTTCACCTTCAAGCTCCCCTTTCACCCTCCGATGCTGGCCGCAATGGTCACGGTCACCAGCGTTTGCGTGATCACAATGGGGACAGGGCTGGCGATGAGTTGGGGAGTGCTGAACCGTCC
Organism: Verrucomicrobiota bacterium; assembly: GCA_008933045.1. GTDB lineage: Bacteria > Verrucomicrobiota > Verrucomicrobiia > Limisphaerales > SXQI01 > SXQI01. The sequence continues at coordinate 14,204 of WBXJ01000025.1, read as the reverse complement.
ACCTTTGGAGATTCTGCGCGGAGAGTAATCCCGAGCGTGCAATCGGCAATGCTTCGCTCAGGGAGTTTTGACGGTCGTTTGTTTGAGCTTATTTTTTTGGTTCTTCAACACTAGGAGTGCCGTCCCGTTAGTTTCCCAAAGTTTCTTGATATCAGGTCGCACCAAGAAAGGAGTGCGGTTAGCAGCCCCTAGGACTAGATCCAACGATCCATCCGCGTCCACATCCCCAGCATCCATCGTGATCCAACGCCCAGAATAAGCCTGGGGGAAACTGAAAGGCTTGAATTGAAAATCACCTTGGTTTTCAAAATAAATGAAACTTTCTGCCGGCTGTTTAAGGTAATCTGGAAAGTAAGAGATAGCGCCAATATCAAGATCCCCATCGCCATCAAAGTCCGAAGTAATCGTTTTGTAGGCTCCATTCATTGGGTAAAACCAAGCCTGACGAAAACTAAGGCGGCCATCATTGAGATAAAGCCGGACGCCATGGTAAGCACGCAGGCAAGTAGGATACTCCCCGCTGTCCCCATTCGCCACCATCAGATCCAACGCCCCATCGCCGTTAAAATCGATCAGCTCAAAAGAAGCCGATCCCCACGCTGCATGAAATTGAAGCAACGGCGCTTCGGTGAACTCTTTGTTCCCTTGGTTGCTGAGCAGGAAAATCCCCTCACGGCCTTGCGCCATCTGCACGATGATATCAGCACGATTGTCGCCGTTCAGATCACGAATCACCGCTTTAATCGCGCCGGGTCGATCGATCAGTAAGTGCTCCACATAGCGGTCGTTCCCCATGTTTTCATACCACGAAAAATGGCCAAGATTATGACCATAGGTCGTGATGACTAAATCGAGGTCGCCATCACCATCCAGATCCCCCATCACCGTCTCCGTTGCCCGATGCAAGTTGGTTAGCAAAACCGTTAAGCCAGAGAACCCATTGGAATTGAGCGTGGCGACGGAGAGTTTTCCTGAAGGAATATCCGAAGGTCCCAGTGAACCAATTTGGGTGATGAACGCACGGTCTCCTTGGAAACTCAAAGCAACCGGCGGATTGCTGAGCGACAATTTGGAGAGCAACTTCCCTTGAAAATCCAAAACATCCAATTGTTGTGAGTCGCTGTTCCCAGCGAAGAGAAGTCGTCGCCCTGAATCAACCTTCAACAGCGTCGTCGCTGAGGCCGCGGGACGGTAGCTCAAGGGCACTGGTTGAAACTGGCGCAGACCAAGATCAATCGGCGCGTGTGGCACCTGTGGCAGCGCATTGGTAGGTGCCGCAGAATAAATATAATTACAGATATCCTCCCAATCACTCAGCATTTGCTGGCCTTCGGGTGTGTTACCAAGACTCGGTTTGATGCCGAGCATTTTAGCCATCAACGGCAACGCACCTTGCTTCCAGGTCTTTTGATCCAGCACCGAAGGGTCGGTGTAAAGATGGCAGAGAGCGCAAAGCCTCTGCGCCTTGTCCTCACCCGTGAATTGTTGAGCCTGCACGGAGGATGCCAGCCACCCGAGGTTCAGGCCGACCCCAATGAGCGCGGCCCAGAGGTGGACGCGTCGGAAAAGTTGAATTTGAGGCCACATTGATTGGGTTATGCGAGTCACAACGAGTTTGACTTGAGACACTAAGGAGAAACAGAAGGAAAGTCCACCTTCGTGCCGTTGAAGATGAAAATCACTTTCCAACCCCTTAAAGCGGGCATAGTCTCAGAATCGTGGTTTCGTGCGTGCGTTATGTGTTCGTGGGGAAAACGATCCGGCGTGTTGGGGAGTTAGCGGTTTGTTGCCAACTCATTCGACAAGCGCGGCGCGTAGGCTCGGCAGTCCCTTCTACAAATCTCGAGCGTCATATTCTCAGCGAGAGAAACACCTAACATGCGGCTCGAAGCTAAAGATAAACGGATTGAGACCGGCGACGACCATGCGCGGCTGAAGGTTTATTTTCTCCCCAACCTGATGACCGCAGGCAACCTTTTCTGTGGGTTTCTCGCGTTAACGAAAATCGTCGAGGCTGATGTGGGGTCTCCAACTTTTAATTCCACAATCCGCATTGCTATCGGCTTGATTTTACTCGCTTGTATTTTTGATCTGCTCGATGGGCGTGTGGCCCGAATGGGGGGAGCCGAAAGTCCTTTCGGACGGGAGTTCGATTCCTTGGCGGATGTGGTCTCCTTTGGGGTGGCTCCGGCGTTTCTGGTGCATAGGATCGTGCTCAAGGATGTGTTCGTGAACCATCCGGGGATTGGCTGGTTTATCGCCTCGATCTATCTCATCTGTGGCGCGTTTCGACTGGCCCGTTTTAATTGCCTAGCCACAATTTCCACCGGTCATCGATCCACCGACTTTCTCGGTTTTCCTATCCCTGCCGCGGCAGGATTGGTGGCCTCCCTCACGCTCTTCATTCTGTGGTGGGAGGATAAGGATTTTGGTGTCAGTTATTGGCGTTACTCCTTGCCGGTCATTATGATCTTTTTGTCGATCATGATGGTGAGCGAAGTGCGATATCCTTCCTTCAAAAAGCTCGATATGAGAGCCACCCGACCTTTCTTTAAAACGGTGGTATTGACTCTCAGTGTCGGTTTACTTGTCATTGCTCACAAACTCCTCTTGCCCATTGTGCTGCCCGCTATTTTCACCGCCTATCTCATCTATGGATTTATCCGCCCTCGCATCTCTCATAAAATGCGTCGAGGAATCGAAGATGAGGACGAGGATCACGATGACGGAGCCCCCATTTCAGTAAGTTAAAAATTCACACATGGAAGAAACTTACTCACTGGTGCGAGCCTTACTGACCGGGTTGGTGTTTGGCTTTTTAGGCTGCATCCCTGTCGGCCCAATCAATGTGACCATCCTGAACGAGGGTGCGAATCGTGGCTTGTGGTGGGCTTTGATGATTGGCGCAGGTGCGATGGCGATGGACATTGTTTATTTTGCAATCGCCTTTGCGGGTTTTACTCAACTGTTCGACTCTAATGTTTTTAGGCTGACCATTGAGTTCATCAGCTTCCTGCTCATGTTAATCTTGGGTTGGAGATATCTCCGTGCTCAGGAACTTCCACGCACGACGCACCCAGTGGAAGACATCGAACAACGGTTCCATCCGCACACCGCGTTCATGATCGGATTCGTGCGAGTGCTCGCCAATCCCGGAGTCCTCCTTTACTGGTTGGCGATGTCCACCAACTTCATTTCACACGGTCTGGTCACCAACGATCTGCGAGCCAAGTCCGTTTGCGGTCTCGGGAATTTTATTGGGGGAATGATTTGGTTTTCGATTCTCAGCTTTACAGTTTCGCGCGGGCATGGAAAATTTTCGAACAAGACTCTACTTCGCATGGCGCATTTTTCGGGACTCTCCCTCTTACTGACCGCCGCGTATTTTGGCTACCGCTTTTGTAGAACCCTTGGTCAACCCGACTGACAGAGATTCATCGCACGAGCAGCAGAATCAGTGCCCCTGCCACAATCCGGTACCAACCAAAGGCCGCAAAGGTGTGGGTGCGGATATAACTCATCATCCATTTAACGACGATGAACGCCACAATGGCGGCAACCACCGTCCCGAGCAGCAGCATATCCCAATGCACAGGAGCAATCGGGTTGGGATGTTGTAACTCTTGGAAAACCTCGAACGCTCCCGCAGCTAACAGCGTAGGTATGCCGAGTAAGAACGAGAATTCTGCCGCAGCCGGTCGCGCCAACCCCATCGTTAAAGCCATTAGAATGGTGGTGCCACTCCGTGAGGACCCCGGGAATACAACCGCGAGTAATTGCGACACCCCAATCGCAATGGCAACGAGCCAATGGATCTCGTTCACGAGCTGCTTCCCACGCATCACCCACTCCACGAACAGAATCAACACGCCGCCGATGAGTGTCGCAATCGCAATAGGTCCCACTTCTTTCGGGAGTTTGAATCCGAGTTTCTTTAACACCAAACCTCCGGCTACCGTGATGGCAAACGCCACGGCCAACTTCAATAAATAATCAAGATTCTGCGGCTGCGACCAGTTCCGCAGCAAATCTTTGACCCGCGCGGCAAAGACCGTCAGCACCGCCAGGACCGCCCCACATTGCACCACCGCCAAGAACACTTCCGATTGTTTGTGCGGGAGAAAATGTTCCACTAACAGCATGTGACCTGTTGAGGAAATGGGTAAAAACTCGGTGATCCCCTCCACCACCCCTAAAATAATAACGCTCAACCATTCTGGCATCCTTCTACTACATGTTAAGATCCTCACCCTGACAATCCAATAAACGGGGGCGCCTGACTGGACGATTGACCCCGCCCCCTCTCCGCTGCATAGTGAGCCTGTTCTCCAAACGATCATGAGCATGGACGCCAAAACTTCTCCCGCTTTCGAGCCTTACATCCCAGCTTGCAACACGACGTTACGCGAGTTCTCCGCACGCGGCGTCATCCTTGGCACTTTGTTGGGAATGCTTTTCGGAGCGTCCTCCCTTTATCTGGTGCTTAAAGTGGGTATCACGGTTTCCGCATCCATTCCGGTCGCCGTCATTTCACTCACGCTCTTCAAGCTCGCGGCGCGGTTCGGTCTCAAGGATGCCACGATCCTTGAACATAACATCGCGCAGACAGCAGGTTCCGCAGGTGAATCGTTGGCATTTGGTGTTGGTGTCACCATGCCGGCTATTCTGATCCTCGGATTTGATTTGGAGGTCACACGCGTTCTGTCGGTGGCGTTGCTCGGAGGCTTGCTGGGAGTGCTCATGATGATCCCGTTGCGGCGTGCCCTTATCGTTGCACAGCACGGATTACTCAAATACCCAGAAGGCACCGCTTGCGCCGAGGTTCTAAAAGCGGGAGCCTCCGAGGAATCGGTTGCAGCGCACCTTGACCATCACTCCAAGCTCACGACGATTGGAACAAAAATTGCGCTTCGTGCGCCGAGTGCAGTCACTATTTTTGCAGGGTTCGCGATCGGTTTACTCTATAAAACCGGCAACATCGCCCTCAAAGGATGGAAGGAAGTTTCGGAGAGAACCTTCGGGCCACCCCTCCAATCCGGTTCCATGGCCGTCGAGGTCTCTCCTGAGTTGCTCGGAGTCGGATACATCATCGGACCTAGGATCGCCGGCATCACTTTTGCAGGGGGCGTGTTGGCTTACCTACTCTTGATTCCGTTAATTCGTTTTTTTGGAGAGGGCTTAACCACCGTGCTAGCACCGGGAGGTAAATTGATTAAGGACATGTCTCCCAACGACATTCGTTCGGCTTACATTCTTTACATCGGCGCGGGGGCTGTTGCTGGGGGTGGAATTATTTCGCTCGTTCACGCCCTGCCCACTATCTGGCGCGGCCTCAGGGAGGGGTTGCGAGATTTTGGCGGCGTTAAATCCAGTGCTCAAGGCACTTCAGCCCGCACTAATGTGGATCTCCCGATCAAGTTTGTCCTGATTGGTATTATCCTACTCCTCGCCGCAATTACACTCGTGCCAACGCTCCAGATGAATCTATTAGGGGCACTTTTGATCGTCGTGTTCGGATTTCTCTTCGTCACCGTCTCCTCTCGGCTGACGGGTGAAATCGGATCCTCCTCCAACCCGATCTCCGGCATGACGGTTGCCACACTCCTCCTCACCTGCCTGATCTTTTTGGCCCTCGGGTGGACTGGTCAGAGCTATTATGTCATGGCCCTTTCTGTCGGAGCGATTGTCTGCATCGCGTCATCCAATGGTGGAACTACTTCGCAGGATTTGAAGACCGGTTTTCTGGTGGGTGGCACTCCTAAATATCAACAAATCGCACTGTTTGTCGGCGTGATCGCTTCCGCCCTTGTGCTGGGACCTATCCTGCTGGTGCTGAATAATTCTGGCACTGTGTATGTGCCCGCAGGGCAAGTGGCACCCGGGCTACGTGCCGCTCCACAACTCCTTTCGCAACTCAACACTCATGAATCCTTGCGCGGCCCTCAGTCCCGCGAGGATGCCAACAGCTATCGGGTGTGGCATAAGACCGACACCCTTGCCGGCCCCGCTGGTAAGTACCTCGTGGATAGCACTGGAGCCGCAGTCTGGTTGGTAGACCCCGGCATCAACGGGGTGCATTCTAAACGCCCCGACGGCACCGAAGTCCAAAAATATCAGGCCCCCAAGGCGACCCTCATGTCCTACATCATCAAAGGAATTCTCGATCGCCAATTACCGTGGGGATTGGTTTTGCTGGGCGTGATGATTGCCGTCGTTTTGGAGCTTTCCGGCATCCCTTCGCTTGCTTTTGCCGTAGGGGTTTATTTGCCAATTTCCACCACCACGCCGATGTTCATCGGTGGGGTCATTCGTTGGTATATTGATCGCCAACGTCGCAAACACCTGCAAGCACTGCACAAGGAGATCGACGAAGCTACCTTGGTCGCCGATGCCGACGGGTCTCCGGGTGTGTTAGCTGCCTCTGGTTACATCGCAGGAGGAGCCATTGCGGGGATTTTGATCGCCATCTCTGCTGGCTTTTTCGAATCCTTCGACTTGCGGGTCACCCAGTGGGCAGAATCCAGCAACCCATTTTTTCATGGACCTCACGCCAACCTGCTCAGCTTGATACCTTTCGTTGTCATTATCATCTTCCTCCTCCTCGTTGGTCGGGAAAAGCTTTTGGCATCCAAGGGCCCACGCTGAACGATTCGATGGCCTGGACTTGATCTCGCCCTCAGGCCACAACCACACGAAGTCGGTTCGGGTTCATTTGAAAATGAGCTGGCAAACCCCCTACCAACTCGCCCTCAAGTTCCAGTCCCGCATTTGTTGCAGCAGACAAGGTGACCTCCTTCGCCTGAAAATAAGTGTAAGCCCCGGGGCGAAACAGTTGATTCGTCAGGAATTTTAACGTGTACCTCGGCAAAGTCCCCCAATCAAACCGATCAAAAATGCAGATATCCAACAGGCCATCCGAGTTCGCCGCTCGATGAAATAGCGGGTAGCTCCCTGCATAATAACGGCCATTACCAATCAAGACCAATTGTCCTGTCGCGGAATCATTCGCCGTTCTGACGGTGACCTGATGGCCCGATTCTCCCAGTGCCTTCAACCCCGAAAATACGTAAGCCAGGAATCCGAACTTTTTCTTCATCTCCCAAGTAGTCAGCTCGATCGTTCGCGCATCCCATCCTGCGCCAGCCAATTGAATAAACGAGCGTTTCTCTCGTCCTACAGCTCCTTGAAACTCGGCGTAAGGAACATCAACCTCAACCTCTCGATCCCCCCGGATCACGTCCAACGCCGCTTGCCAATTCAAAGGGATTCCCAACTCTCGGGCGAACACATTCACCGTTCCGATAGGCAGAATCCCTAGCCGAGCTTGTTGTAATCCGCCATCAGCAGCATCCACCAACCCGTTGACAACCTCATTGACCGTGCCATCCCCACCAGCCGCCACAACCGTGGAAAACCCCTCCGCCACAGCCTCTGCCGCTAGGGTCCGCGCATGGCCCTGAGCGCAGGTTGGTTTGAGCACCACCCCATCACAAACCGAACCCAGACGAGCGAACAAGGCTTGCGCTTTGTGGCCGCGAGCCATGGGATTAAAAATGATACAAATTTTGCTCAAATTACTAGGTCAGACCCTACATCTAACATCCCCCAGAGTGCGAGCAACAACCTCAGCCGAGCGACGTATGGAGACGGCTCGGGTAAAACAAAAAAGTCCGCACAAGGCGGACTTTCTTGGTGTAAAATGTTGTGAACAACAATCGAATTATGCCGCCTTGGGCTTCGTGCGAGCGCGTGTTTCCTTCTCCTTCACTGCCACGGCACCCTTTCCGACACGTTTACGGAGGTAAGTCAGCTTGGCTCGGCGCACCGCACCTTGGCGTTCTACCTCGATCTTATCCACCCTCGGAGAGTGAACGGGGAAAATACGCTCCACACCCTCGCCGTAGCTGATGCGGCGGACAGTGAAGGTTGCGTTGAGTCCACGACCCCGGCGCCCAATCACCACACCCGCAAACACCTGAATACGTTCCTTCTCACCTTCGACAACCTTGGTGTGAACGCGCACGCTATCTCCGACCGCAAAAACTTCGGCGTTTTTACGATACTGCTCCGATTCGATTTTATCCTGTATTACTTGGTTCATAAACTTATTCCGGTTGAGCGGACTGACTTGCGTCCTGCTGCGCCAGCAGGTCTGGGCGACGCTCCTGAGTGCGACGACGTGATTGCTCCTCACGCCAAGCCGCAATCTGTGCATGATGCCCAGACAAAAGTATTTCAGGGACTTTCATCCCTCGATATTCGGCCGGCCTCGTATAGTGAGGATACTCCAGCAAACCGTTGCTAAAAGATTCCTCGTGGGAACTTTCATCGTCCCCTAGAACTCCCGGCAACAATCTGGCCACGGCATCTATAATCACCATGGCAGGTAAGTTGCCGTTGGTCAGCACGTAATCACCGATGGATAATTCATCATCCACAAGTTGCTCACGGACCCGTTCATCAAACCCTTCGTAACTTCCGCAAAGAAAAAGCAAATGCTTCTCTTCGGAAAGCTCACGAGCAATGGCTTGGGTAAACGGACGACCGATTGGTCCTAAGAGGATGACTTTTGTTTCATCCCTGGCCAAATTCTCTACTGCTTCAAAGATCGGTTCGGGTTTTAATAGCATCCCTGGCCCGCCGCCGAACGGTTTATCGTCCACGGTCTTGTGCCGGTCATGCGTATAATCCCGCAGGTTGTGGATGACCAGCTCAAGCCGGCCTTCCGCTCGCGCCCGTTTGATAATACTTTCATCAAGCGGCCCAGTAAACATACCGGGGAAAAGGGTGATCACATCTATTTTCATGCGGTCAGCCTGGTCGGTCAAGCGTTTCGCCGCGCGTGGCGAAAGCCTCGAAAAATCAACGGGTTGGAGGAGCCTTCTGGACGTTATTCTCGACAATTTCCAACGTGGTTCTCAGTCCCTGTTTCGCACTCCCCGCCATCAGCAGATTGCGTAAGGCATGGATCGTTGCGCCCTGACGCCCAATCACCCGCCCGACATCATCTGGATGTAAACGCAACTCAAACACCGTAATGTTGTTCCGTTCGACGGGAGTGACGCTAGCGGATTCAGGTTGATCCACCAGTGCTTTCACCACGTAATCCAGAAAGGGTTGCATAACGACGGCAAATCAGGCTTAGGCCGTCACTTCGGCGGCAGCTCTTTTTGCCTTCCGAATGAAACTTGCGACCGTGTCGGAAGGTTGAGCACCTTTGGAAATCCAGTGGATGGCCCGATCCAACTTCAGGGTCACATTGTTACCCTTTTGCAGTGGTTGGTAGGTACCGACTTCCTCAAGAAACTTTCCATCTCGAGGACTACGGCTATCGGCCACGACAATACGAAATACCGGGGTATTCTTGGTCCCGACCCGCTTCATGCGAATTTTGACTGACATATTTTAAAACAACACTTTCCCGCGACATATCGCGCAATCACCGCGACAACGACTGTCGCAGAGACTCACAAAAGAGTGAGGATACTACCTCGGACATCAAGGGACTGCAAGCGGTGTTTTTGGTTGATTTTTCGGCACCTCTGACAAGGGGGGCTTTTCGATGTAAATTTGCGTTGTATGGGTAGATTTCAAGGGTTGAGGATCTGTTGGCGTCCGGTCTTGAAGCTCCTTCTGATGGCATTTGTCACGATTTTCTTGGCTGCCATGACGGATTCTTGCAGCGGTTTTCCCAAGGCTAAATGGGCCGCTATGGATGCTGCGAAGGTGCAACCTGTGCCATGCGTCCGAACCCCCTGCACTCGGGGTGCTTGTAGGAGCCACTCACCATCTCCGGTGTAAAGAAGATCCAAGGCTGAGGAACCCGAGGCCAGATGTCCTCCTTTGATTAGGATTGGAACGCCGTAGTTTTTAAACAGGATACGTGCGGCTTCACGCATGGCTTCGGGGTTAATAATTTTGTGGCCTACCAGCGTTTCGGCTTCCGCAATGTTGGGTGTCAGCAGAGCGGCATGGGGGAAAAGGCTGGTTTTGTACGCGTCCAGTGCATCAGGTTTTAACAATAAGGCACCACTAGTTGCGACGAGAACAGGATCAATAACCCACGGAATCTGGGGCGTGCGCGTGATCCAATGGGCAGCGACGAGAACTAGATCTCTCGAATAAAGCATGCCAGTTTTAATTGCTCCTACGGGAAAAGCGGAGCAAACCGCCGCGATTTGTTGATCAACCAGTGCGGGGGAGACGGTCTCTATCGCGCTGATTTCTTGCGGATTTTGTGCCGTGATGCAGGTGACTGCGGTTGTGCCATGGACGCGTGCTGCCGAAAAAGCTTTGAGGTCGGCTTGCACTCCTGCTCCCCCGCCGCTATCAGAACCGGCGATCGTTAAGGCGGTGGGTCTGGTAGGTTGGGAAGCCATAGGTTTTTGTTTCTTAACACAGGCGATAACGGGTCTACGCAGCGAATTCAACCAGAAAAAGCGTTTAAAACATTCGGATCTTTGCGGCGGCGTGGAATCTGCTTACAATAGAGACAGTATGTTCGCAAGGTATGTCACAGGAGCCGTTGGCGCTGTATTGGGTGGGTTGCTGGCTTTTGGGTTGTTTGAATTGAATCCGGCGAGCCAACAACACTCCCCTAGCTTACCGGTAACGGCCCCGCAATCGGGCCCTCCTCAACTCGTTGCTACACAAGAAAGTGTGGATGGAATCCCTCCTAAAAAAACCGGACAATTACGACCTTCCGGATCCATAACCCTCAGCGAGCCAGCCTTCGTTGCGTTCAATGATTGGATGAAAACATTTGAACGCACACGATCTGAAGATAAGCAGGCGTTAATCTCGGAAGGTGTGCAACTGGCTCGTCGGCGGCGAAGTGAAATGGTTGACCTGATCGAGTCTGACCCAAAACGTGCATTGGAACTCTCGGTGAACCGTGCTCAGTATTCCAGATTACCCGAAACAATTCAGGTCGAGTTGGAGGAACTGGTTAGCGCGAAAGGCGATCTGGAAATTCTCGGAGCCTTGCCGGCGGAGGGTGAAACAGTCAAACCGCTGATCCAACAGGTGGTTTTTGGCACGCGCCGATTGGAAGCTTTTCTTTATGGGCGTCGGTTGGGTGAACCAACTCGCCGCCAGATCGCGTTGAGTGGCATTGTGTTGGATGGACAGATGGCGGTGGATGAAAATCCTGCGCGAATGCTCGCACCAGAGGAGGTGGCTTGGTTGCGTAGCTTGCAAACCTTATCGATCACTGCCTTGTGCGATTACTCCGGACAACGCACGGATAGTCAGAATGAGGAAACGGTCGTCGAGATTGCAGGTGAGGTGATTCCGCTCTGCACTGCCGCTCATGCGGAACTGCTCAACGAGGAAACGATCGAGGCAGAAGCGTCTGGCGGGGAGGGCGGGAGTGGGGGTGTTTTGCTGGGGGATCCCGTGCCATCTGCTTACACCGAGGGTATCAAAGACATCATTGTTATCCGAATCGATTTTTCAGATCTTGATGGCGAACCTTTTAGTTTGGCGACCGGCACTAATATTGTGCTCGGGCTCGATACGTTTTATCGGGAAATGTCCTATGCGAAAGCAGGGTTTTCGTTGGTTGGTTTTGGTTCTGAAGTGACGCCGGTATTTCGGATGCCCCGCACGGCAGCAGACTACGGGACCAACGACCCGTCCGTGCTCCGAAGTGCCGCACGAGCTGCTGCGACGACGGCTGGCTATCAGTTATCAACCTTTAACTTTGATCTCATCTGTTTTGGCGACGTCCCCGGGTTCAAGTTTGCTGGGCTTGGTTACATTGGGGGTCCAGGGGCATGGATTCGTGGCACCTCGTCCGTAGGCGTAATCGCTCACGAATTAGGACATAACTATGGACTCAACCACGCTAATTTTTGGGAGACTTCGGGTCAAAGCATTATTGGTAGTGGAACGAGTGTTGAATACGGTGACAAGTTCGACACCATGGGTAATGCCGCTGCTGGAAGCAAACACTTCAATGCGCGGTATAAAAACTATCTTAATTGGTTGACCACAAGCGAAGTGACCACCGTGAGTCAGAGTGGCACCTATCGCATCTACGCGCATGATGATCCTGCCTCGACCGGTGTGCGGGCTTTAAAAACTAGTAAGAACAGCAATACCAACTATTGGGTCGAATACCGAAGTCGTTATGGAGCCAATAAGTGGGTAGCAAATGGGGTAGGGATCCGTTGGGCTGGCCTGAAAAACCAAAGCTCGACCTTGCTCGACGTGTCCGCAGGCTCGCCTGACGGCAAGGACGATTCGCCGTTATTGATCGGTCGCACGTTTTCTGATTTGACTGCGGGAGTGCATATCACCCCGATTGGCCTGAGCGGGACAGTTCCAGCAGGGATGGATATCGTCGTGAAGCGGGGAAGTTTTCCAGCCAACATCGCACCCGTCGCGATCCTCAACGCACCTGCCACCAACGGAGCGATCAACGCGGTGCTCAGTTTCTCCGTATCGGCCACCGACGCTGATGGGGATCCGCTGGCCTACTTTTGGGACTTTGGGGATGGGAGCTTCGGAAGTAATTCGGTCACCCAAACGCACGCGTGGATCGGGGCAGGCGAATACGCCGTCCAATGCACCGTGACCGACATGAAAGGCGGTCTCAGCGTAGATTCCGTCCTTGTCAAAGTGGGGAATCCAACAACCTACCGAATTGGGGGGCGCGTTTGGGAAAATGGTGTTCCGTTACTGGGGGTCAAGGTCTCTGTCTCCTCGACCAAAATGGGACTTACAGACTCGTCTGGTCGTTATTATATCACGGGTTTACCGGCGGGTGCTTACTCGGTGCAGGCGGCTCGGGAAGGATTTGCGTTTGCGCGGTCGGGTTTTATGGTTCCTCTGGCTGTGGGACCCTCGCGGCAAGGCATGGATTTTGTCGTGATTCCATCAGCCTCAGAAAGCACGCTCCCGCTAGTGGCTGCCGGATCGGTCTGGCAGTATTTGGATGATGGCACGAACCCCGGCACCGCATGGCGACAATTGGCTTTTAACGATATTACTTGGGGCGAAGGTCCGGCACCCTTGGGGTACGGAGACAATAGTGAAAAAACCGTCGTTCGTTACGGCAATGCTTCCAACAATAAGTACGTCACTACGTTTTTCCGTCGATCATTCGAGGTTGCTAACCTTTCGGGAATTCTTGGGTTGACCCTCGGTTTACAGCGAGATGACGGCGGCGTGGTTTATCTCAATGGACGCGAGGTTTTCCGCAGCAACATGCCGACGGGCAGCATTACTTACACCACCCTTGCTTCCACAAGCGTTGGTAATGCGGATGAAACGGCTTTTTTTGAAACCGAGATCAGTCGAAGCGACCTACAGATTGGCACTAACTTATTCGCCGTGGAAATTCATCAAAACTCGCGCACGAGCTCTGACATCGCGTTCGACCTATGGTTCGAAGCTAGACTCGCTGCTGGAGTCGCCCCGCCTCAGCTGTCAGCGGATTTGGACACCGATAAGGTCGTTCTGACATGGCCGGACACCGGCTTGGAATGGGCTCTGATGACAACGGCGGATCTCACTTCAACACTCCCATGGCTCAGGTTGACGGAGACGGCCACGAAGGGCCAAGGATTATGCACCTTGCGATTACCTCTAACGGGTGATCTACGATTCTTTAAACTCACGCCTCCCTAACCGCCGACGGGAGAAGAAATCGTGTAACGGATCGCTTTGAGTAGGGCACTGACTTCTTTTTTGTTCCCGATGGTGATGCGTAGGTATTCTTTGATATTGGGTTTGTTGAACCAACGAACTAAAATTTTTGAATCTCTCAGAGTTTGTAACCATTTTTCGGCGGTGGGACCGGGAGGTTTGGTGAGGATAAAGTTTGCTTGGCTTGGAAGAACTTTAAATCCCATCGTGGTTAACTCGGCGGTGAGCTGATTTCGACTCGCGATAATTCTACGGAAATTCTGCTGGTAATAGGGGAGATCGTCCAAGGTGGCCAGTGCCGCAACCTGAGCCAATCCGTTGACGTTGTAACTATCTCGGACTTTGTGGAGCGCTTTAATTAATCTGGCCGGTCCGACAAAATATCCAATGCGCTGAAAGCAGAGTGAGTAAGCCTTCGAAAAAGTGCGAGCCACTAGGACATGTGAAAATTTTAATGCGAGAGGGAGAGCGTTCTCATCAGCAAAATCCACGTAAGCTTCATCCAAAATTGTGACGCCTTTCTGTTGCTGGCAAAGGGCTTCCAATTCACT
>WBXJ01000024.1 GCA_008933045.1 Verrucomicrobiota bacterium | reverse complement strand
TCCCCCCACGCCACCACAGTCCCATCGCTCTTCAATGCCACCGTGTGAAAGGCACCCGCTGCGATCGCCGTCACTCCGGTCAGCCCAGCAGGCACTGTCGTCTGGCCAAAAATATTCCACCCCCACGCCACCACGGTCCCATCGCTTTTCAATCTCACCGTGTGATACGAACCCGCTGCGATCGCCGTCACTCCGGTCAGCCCGGCAGGCACTGTCGTCTGCCCATAACTATTATCCCCCCACGCCACCACGGTCCCATCGGGTGCTGCAGTGCCATTGACTTTGCTGGCGGAGAGGTTGATTGTGTAGGTGCCTGCGGTTGTGGGTGTGCCGGAGATCACGCCGGTCGTCGGATCAAGGCTCAAGCCCGCAGGCAAGTTAGCAGCACCATAAGACGTCGGCGATTCGGTCGCCGTAATGCTGTAGGAAAAGGATTGACCCACCGTGCCCTGGATCGTGGCAGCACTCGTGATCACCGGTGCCTGGGCGTGCAAGTGTGTGGCTGCTCCTAGAAAGGCGAGGAGGGTCAGGACGAGCGTGAAGAAATTCTGACGAATATTTTTACCGATTTGGACTGTCATAGATTGGTCCCTTTGTGATTCATCCTTAGTAGTATCTCACGATCAAATTGCAACCTACCCAAATAGTCAATTTTCTTTTCTGGAGCCTCTCTTTCGCCCAGTCAAATTGCCAAAAAAAGTGTTCTGGCATTTCCCGTGAGTCGTTGCAAGGACTCCGGACACGCCAAAGCGTGGACACCGAACGGGCATAGGCTGCGTTTGCACGGATCAATGTGACGCGGCGTGTCCTACTGCTTCCTCACTCGCTAGAAGCGGTAGGGGGTGTTCACCCCTTGTGGGTCCACCAGATACAGGTCCGCTTCCCGGACAACCTTGGTTGCCAGCGGAAGCCACTGTTCGAAGTCGGTTGTGGATTCTATCAAATTCTCATGGGTCTTATCGCCATGAAAATCTGGGTGACCGAACTTGGACGAGCTTGGCTTGGAAGCGTTTGGTATTTTTAGGGCAGTTCTTGGAGCCGAATGCGGCGGTATTCCATTTGACCTTGATCCCCCTCGAGACCGATGGAGCCAGTTGCAGGAAGTTTGAGGGCAGCTTCCAGAACCTCGCCGTTGCAGGTACAGTGAGCGATATTATCCTTAACATTTACTATAATCTCATTCCAGTCTTGAGGCTTATATTGCGTTAGAGATTTGTAGGGGCCGGCGATCAAGTAGTCACGACATTGGAGTTGAGGTTGTCGAATAAAAACACCACTGTCGGCCTTCGGTGTGGCACGGAATTCGAGCTTTAGTGTGAAATTTTTCGGAAACTGACGGGTGGTCCAGAGTTGGGCGATTTTGCTGCCCTCGGGCGGGGTCTTAACGATGAGGCGTCCATTTTTGGCAAGATACCGACCGTCGTGACTCGTCGTTTTTCCGTCAAAGTTATTGGTGCGATAGCCCCAACCCGTGAGATCATGACCGTTGAAGAGGCTGACAAATCCTTGTTCCGGTTTAAATGTGTCGGGCTCAGTTTCGATGAATCCGTAGGTCGCAAGAATGGGACGGATGGCAGCGGCCCATTTGGTGTAGCCTGCCTTGTTTGGGTGGAGGAGATCGGGGAATTCTGCCAATTTTGCGTCGCCTTGAGCGTCAGCAAAGAGGTGCCATGTTTCGAGGTAAGTTATCTGGGCATCTCCTTTGACGGCAGCAAAGTAAAGTTCGTTGAGTTTTTTAATCGAGGCAGCCGGACGTTTTGCTGTCGCCGAACTGGGAAAGACTTGGCACAGAATGATGGGCATTGTGGCGTTGTGTTTCTTGAGTTCGGAGAGAATCAAACGAAGATTACCGGCGATGGTTTCTGGGTCGGCTTGTTCCTCGAGGTCGTTCGTACCGATCAATATTACGACGGCGCTCGGGTGGAGAGCCAGCACGTCCTCTTGGAGGCGAATCAGAACGCCGCGAGTGGTGTCGCCGCTGATGCCTCGGTTGGCTACTTTGACGCCAGGGAAGCTGCCGCCCATGGTTTCATTCCAGCCTTGGGTGATGGAGTCGCCAAGAAAGACGACGGCTTTTTGATCTTGTTGAACTTGCTTTGACCAAGCCATGCGGCGCTGCGACCACAGGTTTTGAAACCAATCGGCACGCCGGATTGGTCCCGCACCCGGCAAACCCGAATCCGTGGCAGGAATGTCAAATTTGGATCCCACCTTCGCAGCCGCAGGTTGTGCGGATAAACTCAGGGTAAAAATCAGGGAGGAGGCAATGGCCGAGAGGATGTGGTTTAATTTCATTGTGTTGAGTAAGGATTGTAACGTTAAGAAGTACCTACCGCAAGATCGCTCTCGACCGAAAAAGTGGTTGTTAATAACGAATCAGTGGACGCTAAAATCCACGGAGGGATGGGGGCTTCAAATTGCACGCTTTGCTTGGTTAATGGGTGTTTGAAAGCCAATTTCCAAGCATGCAGACATAGAGGTGCGTCTTGAATGGACAAGGTCTGAATCTCTCCCATTTCTCGATGGGGCAAGTAAGTTTGATCCCCACAGACAGGAAACCCACGCTGCCAGAGGTGCACTCGGATCTGGTTGGTGCGACCCGTCACAGGATGGGCTTCTAACAAGGAGGTGCCATCGATGTCGCGTTGCAAGACCCTAAACTCGGTCTGCGCTGCGAGGCCGTCTCCTTCATCGACTGTTCGGCTTCCAAGATCGCCGGAATCCACACTGATGGGAGCGTTGACACTGAATTGATCCTCGGCGGGGTGGCCTTGGACTCGGGCGAGATAAGTTTTTTTTATTTCACCACGGAAAAACTGGGGTTGCAATAAACCAGCGAAATAGCGGGTGCGGGCGACGATGACAAGACCGGTGGTGTTGGCGTCTAAACGGTGTGCAGGTCGAGGTTTTTGGGGGTGAAACACTTTGTTCAGGACATACTGCAAGGTGTGGCGATTGAACCTGCCGCAGGGATGCATCGGCAAGGGTGCGGGTTTATTCAGGATAATGATGGCTTCGTCCTCGTGCAACAGCCGTATATCCATGTTGACGGGAGGCTCCACAATTCCCGGTAGCCAATAAAGATATCTCTCACCCGCATGCAGGATTTGATTGGCCGCTACAGGAATTCGATCGGCATTAAGTAGACGCCCTTGAGTACAAAGATCGAGCCACTCTTCTGGGGTGATATGTCGAAGGATGCCGCAAAGTAAATCGAGTAACGTTTTTCGATCAAAGTCCGCAGGCACTGAAATCGGACGATAATTGTCATAAGGCTCGATCCCAGGCAACGGTGTTGTTGCTTTCAGAATCGCCTGCTGACGTTTCGCAATACTGTTCGCCATATGGGCTTCGGTAGTTTTGAAGCAGTAAGCACAGGATTCCGCTGTGACAAAGCGGGGGTCTCGTTGATCCTCCGCTGTGAGCGGTGTCAGACAAACGAAACACTGATCCGAAGCGGTTTCCAGGAGGTTGGGGTCTACCCCGACTCGTTGGTCAAAAACAAAGCATTCACCTTGGTAATGCTCGCCGCCACATTCCTCAAAATACTTGAGGATCCCACCATCCAATTGGAATACATTTTGGAACCCCTCGCGTTGCATGAAAGGGCCCGCTTTTTCGCAACGAATTCCACCGGTGCAAAACATGACGATGGGTTGCTCCTTCATTTCGGTCGGTAATCGTCGCACGGCGTCTGGGAATTCTCGAAAATGATCAATCCCGAGGGGTAACGCGCCCTTGAAAGTGCCTAATTTCACTTCGTAATCATTACGAGTGTCCAGTAAGGTGATGGGCCGCCCTTCATCCAACCATTGTTTGAGTACGCTTGGCTGCAGCTTGGGCGAGGTGAAGGTCGCGGGATCGATCCCTTCGACCCCGAAGGCGATAATCTCTTTTTTGATGCGCACGAGCATTCGGGAGAAGGGCTGGGCGTCGCTTTCGCTGAACTTTGGATTGAGTTCGGCCAAACCTGGAATGGCGCGTAATTCCGTAAGGAGCAACGCAATCTCGATTTCGGGCCCGGCAACAAACAGGTTGATGCCCTCGGTGCTGAGGAGTATCGAGCCTTTGAGTCCCCATGCCTTGCAATGGGTGAGTAACTTTTCACGGAGGACTTTTAACCCACTCAAAGGAGCGAACTTGTATGCAGCAATGTTGATGATCGGGAGCATAGAATTACAAACCGTCGAGGGGATGGGTGAGCAACCCATCCAGGGCAGTCACAACAACCGAACTGTCGTTCGATGCATTGCGGAGCACGAGCCTTGAGCCTAGTTTATTTGCCTCACGTCGCACATAACCGAGCGCAATGGGTGATCCGAGTTTTGGGGAGAGGACAGACGATGTGACGAAACCAACTTCCCGTTCGCCTAAGTAAAGCTTGGCTCCTTGCTCCGGCACTGGAGTTGTCGGGTCATCAAATCGTAGCCCGCGCAATGCCTTCGCAACTTGGCCATAGGTTCGAATGCGAGCGAGCACCTCCTGCCCCGTGTAACAGCCCTTGGTGGTGCTAATCGCTCGCGATTGTAATCCAGCTTCGGGTGGCAGATTGCTTGCATCCATGTCGAGACCGAATCGCGGGATGCCTGCTTCGATTCGCACGGTCTCCCAAGCCTGCCAACCGACTAGCCTGCCGCCGAGGTGCTGGCTGGCGGTGATGGCTTTCCTCAGCAAAATAGGAAACGAATCTGTGGGGACAAAGAGATCAAAACTCGGACATCCGAACCGATCGAGTCGAGCCAGATAAAGCTCACCTAGGACGGGATGTTCTATCTTAATGAGACGAAGGTCTTCGGCGGGGCATGGCGAGCCGAGCTCGAGCGAATCGATCGCGTCTTGAACCCGTGGTCCCTGTAACACTAGAAGGGAATAGGAAGGAGCCGCATCAACGATTTGAACATCGGCGGCGATGATAAATTTCTCGAGTCGGTTAGAAACGTGTTCAGATAATCCAGGCTCGAGATCGAGAAGCAACTCATCACGTAACGCCCAAACAAAAGCGTCGGACTCCATCTTGGCCTTGGCGTTGACAATGGCGGCGTAACACCCCTGCCCTTCTTTGAGTTGAAGGATGTCATTCGTCAGTTGACCATGGAGAAACTTAGCCCGATCCGATCCCACTAGGCAGAGCCTTCCGCGTGAGCTGAGGTCGATGACAGCGACAGTTTCTCTCAATGCGCGATACTCAGCAACTGGGTCTCCGTAGCTCATCGGAATCCGGACGCCGTTGACTTCCGTCCATCGGGCACCCAAAGAATCGTGTAAAGTTGGATCTAACATAGGACTAGAGAGCTAGCGCGGTGCGGGTGATGTCACCGATTGCGAATACGTGTTTTTCGCCCCGCAGAAAGATCTGGCCCTGACTGATTGCGGGTGAGGAAAAACAAGTCTCACCAATCTCGTTTCGGGCAACGACTTCAAAAATTGGCCCAGCCCGAACGACGGTCATACGCCCTTGGTCAGACAGGAAATAAACTAAGCCATTCGCGGAAACAATGGACGCATGATGATCGCCGCCCAACCGTTCTTGCCACAATGATTTGCCAGATGCAGCCTCAAAGCAGGAGGCGATTCCCCCGTCAGAAACGAGGAGAAAATAATCACCCTCCGAAATCGGAGACGGGACGTAGGAAACCCCTTTTTTGCTGCGCAAAGCAATGCTGGAATCACCTATGGTTCCCTGACCATTGTGGTGAAGTGCTAGGATGTGTAATTCAGGATATCCACCCGTCATGAAGAGCAGATCTGCTTTTGGATTATAGACGAGGGAAGCAACGAATTGTTCCGTTGGTCCGGCCATATACCAATGGCGTTTTCCGTTAGCTGGGTCGTAACTGGCGACAGATTGGTCGCCGGATAAAATCATCTGTGTCCGGCCACTGAGTTGGCGGATGATAGGGACGCAATAGCTCCGAGTTTTGTTCTGACGAGGAACTTTCCAACGGGTGCTTCCGTCCTTAATCGCCAACGCAATCAGGTAAGAATCGCCATCATGATCTCCGTTTAGAATCAGGGTGTCCTGAAAAAGTAATGGGGAACTGCAGAAGCCATGGCGGCTCGAAAACGCACCCGGTCGCACCACCCAGCGCTGCTCCCCCTCAAAATCATAGGCTGCTACAACCATCTGCTGCCCATCGAGAAAGGAGACGTAAACCAGGCGTCCATCGGTGGTGGGCGTACTCGAAGCAAAGCTATTCAGGGAATGCTTACTTTCGAATGGTGATTTTAGGACGGTTTTCTGCCACAGAATTCGTCCTGTGTTTCGGTCGAGACACACCAAGAACCGCTCCTCAGTTTCGGGTTTGGCACAGACTGTAAAAACTCGGTCATTCCAGACGACGGGAGAGGCGTGACCACCACCGGGCAATTCTGCCTTCCATGCAATATTCTTGTCCAAAGCCCAGTGAACAGGAACGGTTTTCTCTAGGCTAGTTCCATCACCGCGCGGCCCCCGCCAACCCGGCCAATTTTCGGCACAAAGGAAGGGCGAAATAAAGAGTAATCCAAGAGTAAAAAAGAATCTGACCGACATCCCACGATTCTAGGTGAACAGGCTAATTTGCCCAAGACTAATTCAGGCGTGTTTAGGGCGTTTCGGCGTAGTTGAAATAACCGATGAACATTTCGTCCATTGTTTGCTCACCAAACTTGACGGATTGTGACGGGTCAGGATTCTCCGGATTGAGCTCAGAATTATCGAACGCCCCGACGCAACGAAGCTTTGTTCCGGCAGGAACCACTTTGGGCTGGGACAATCGATAAAGAGTTTGCCAATGAAACTCATAGCGGGGAACCGAGAGCAAAACTTCCTTGGTGTTATCGGGATAAATCAACTCATACCGAAACCATGAACCACGGAGATGCATATGAGGCGTGAGCTCATAAATGGTAGAACGTTTGGCGAATTGAAAGTCCGAAAGGCCAGTCACGATTGTTTCGGGTGAATAAGGGGGAATCGATAACACCGGGTTGTAGCTCGTCTTTGTAAAAAGCTCACGGGGAGCAGTCCCTCCTGATTTGGCGAGATAAAGCCCGATTTGAGTCTGATCCGTTTCCGGTTGCCCCGTAGTGATGTAATGCATCTGAAATTGCAACGTGACACCCCCTAAGAGTTTTTTAGCCGTTCCATCGGGGAAAAATGAGGAATCCTGCCCCGGGACATAACCTGCAAAATAACCCGCCAAACCACCCAGATTTTCCCAAGGGTTGGAGCTGGCAAATACTAATGCGTGGTGCACAACGCGTCGGTTCCCAGGCTTAATAACGGCAGCTTTCAACCAAACGTTGGTCTTGAATGGATTTACGAGGTTGATGTACCGATAATCAACTAGGCCGTCCTCTGGCAACGATTGCAATGGGATCGTCAGGATAGCGTCGGGAGCGCCCAGTGGCCAATCGACGCCCGTTGTCACTGAATTAGTGAGCGGGTCTGGTCCGGTGCCTCGGGGAGCACCCGCCTCGATCCAAGCGACCAATTTGGTTTTCTCTAAATCGGAAAGGGAGATGTCGTTTGAGAATTTGCTGTAATGAGGATCGGCATGCCAAGGCGGCATACGGCCTGCAACCAATTCGGTTTTAATCGAATCGGCATCACGTTGAATTGTTTCGTAATTCTTCATGACCCACGATCCGATGTTGCCGACGGAATGACAATGAACGCAACGGTTCAACAAAATCGGGGCGATCACTTTGGCATAATCTGGGATTTCACTTGAACCGAGTTCGAGTGGGCAACCGATCGCTGGCATCCGTAAAGGCGCAACGTTTTGATCGTTCAAAAACGCGTTTAAAGAATTTGCTAACCAAGGGATCGGATTGCCGCTGCCAGCGGGAGGGTGAGAAGCAATGTCTCCCTGATAAAAGACGCCGAAAGTGTCGGTGCGAACAGCGACTACTTCGCCGGAATGTTGGACTCCACAGTCGGCGGTTAGAATTCCCGTCTGATCCTGCATCAAGGGAAATGTCAGTTGCTTAACTCGAGCGAGGGTACGGAGCGATTCCCGAAGGTTCCCATTTCCACGCGCAATGCCCCAAAAACGGATATTTCTATCTGAAAAAGTTTGGTGCAACGCCTGAAAACCTAGCAAAACCTCGTCGAGATTATGGCAAGTGGGATCAAAAAATAACAACACCGAAGCGGAATCTTTGGAGTAATAATAAAGTGATTGAGTGCGGTCGGTGTGATCAATCAAACGGAAGTCGTTGATCCAAGCAGCGGCGGGGTGATTCCCTTCAAGTAGAGCGCGGTAATAGCGAGATTTGCCGCCGAACCCCGCTCGATCCACCCAAGGCTGCACTCGGCTTGTTAACCGAACGGAATCCGCAAGTTTCCAACCGTTTGGATCCGCCAAATTGGTGGAAGTTAAGACGGAGTAAGTCGAACCGATTTGCCCTCGAAGCACCAAACTCGGATCGGACTTGCCGCCACTCATCTGAAACGCAGGCAATCTTTGCGCTAACAAAAAGGTGCTTCCGAGCGTAAGGAAGAGCGACCAGCAAATCATCAATCGTTGTAACCTCATCAATGCTAGCGTATACCCTTTAACCTGCGAGGCAAGGATTTGTAAGGCTACAGAATTCGTGATCGCTAGATTATTACTTTTGCTCGCCTTGCGGGACCAAAAGACTCACCATTGGATCCTACTGCCGATTTTCTATGAGTGCGATCGTTGCACGGACTGCTGTCGTTGGCCGGGGCAAGTGCGGTTGACCGATGTAGAAATCGGAAGAATGGCAAACTTTCTGAGTTTGACCGAATATGAATTTATTCAGACCCACACTCGACTGACGCAGGATCGGCAGGGATTAGCACTCACGGATAAGGCGACTGGAGAATGCGTATTTTTGGAGAATGGCAATTGCCGCGTGCAGCCAGTCAAACCGCAGCAGTGTCGCGATTTTCCTAACCTCTGGAACTTCCCAGAATTTCGAGCGCATTGCCAAGCGAAGGCACACGTGGTGTCGGAGCCTGAGTATCGCCTGCGGGTCAGCCAAGGCACTGGAGGATCGCCACAGTCGATTTCATTACCTCATCCTGACTCCTCGACAGTCTTGGACGTCCCAATGCTTGAATTTGGATCGTGATTCTCGGACCTAAAAATAATCTTCCTTGTCCTTGAACAAGAGATTGAAGGTTGTCATGGAGCCATAGCAACGGGTGATATACTGGTGGCAATCGAATTTTTCCGCAGCGGTGAGTGTCTCGCTGGAATTAATCTTTTGTTCCAAAGTGCGAAGATTATTTCGCATCATCACGATCTTGTGAAAAAACGTTTGGAGCGGTATTTCCTTGGCCTGCAAAGTAACATCGGCGGGATGCAGGAGCATCTTGCCTCCTTGCCATCGTTGGGCGAGTTTTTGGACAATAACATCCGTTTTTTCCACTCCCATTTCGCGCAAAACACTCCCCACAACTTGGTCGATCAACACATGAATCGGGATCTCGAGATTGGTGACGACCGCATTAGTGCCGGACGCGATCAAGTCGCTCGCTTCAGGATCAACGATGCGTTTGCTATCCTCAAATTGAATATCGACGGTGTGTTCAGCGATTCCCTTGATGATCCCCTCCCCGTGATGAGGATGGCGTACTTTCATTCCGATATGGATCGATGTGATTTTCATGCTGTACAACCAATCTCATTCATCTCGATGAGTAACAAGTTTCTTTTACGGCAGGAGGGACTGGCGTGACATTTTTGATTACAAGGCTGGGGAACTTTCATAATTTCGATTGGCGCAGCACAGTGATGCGGCGGAAAGCTGGAGACAAATCACGATATGAACAGTTTGAAAGATTCGATGACTGATACCGACGAGCTCGTCACAGGGTTGCACCGGTTGGCCCACAATCTTTGGTGGACTTGGAGTCAGGATGCGCAGGACATTTTCCATGATCTATCGCCGCGCTGCTGGCAGAATCTGTATCACAACGCGGTAGCAATCTTGCAGGAGGTTTCTGATTACGAATTGCGCATGCGCCTGTTGAATCCTGATTTAGCGCAGCGAGTTCGCGAAGTATTGGCGCGGTTTGAAGCGTATATGGGCGAAACGAATACGTGGACTGCCAAAAATGCGCCTCAACTGTTGCAACATCCGGTTGCGTACTTCAGTGCGGAGTTTGGTTTTCACGAGACTCTACCGATTGCGGCTGGTGGCTTGGGAGTTTTGGCTGGCGACCACACCAAATCAGCGAGCGATTTAGGGCTTGGATTCCATGGAGTCAGCTTATTTTACCGCGAGGGCTATTTTCAACAGCAGATCAATCCAGACAACTGGCAGACGGAGTATTATACACAACTCAATCCAAAAAATCTTCCGACGGAACCGGTGCTGGATGCGAACGGAGAAATGCTTGTTTGCTCGGTAGAAATCGCGATGAGCTTGGTGTATTTCCAAGCTTGGAAGGTTTCGGTAGGCCGAGTGCAGGTCTATTTACTCGACTGTAATCGCCCAGAAAACGAGCAACGATTTCGTGATCTCACGTTGCGAGTTTACGGCGGCGACAGCACCACACGGATTATGCAGGAGGTGCTCCTCGGAATTGGAGGCACTCGATTTCTGCGAGCACTGGGAGTGCAACCTTCGGTATTCCACATGAACGAGGGGCACGCCGCGTTCCTTGTTCTAGAGCTGATTCGCGAAAAACTGGCGCTAGGCCAAAGTTTTTCGCAAGCCTCTGTTGCCTCAAAAGCCGAATGCATTTTTACGACGCACACACCGGTTGAAGCAGGCCATGATCGGTTTACACCCGATTTGATTGGCTACGCACTTTGCAAGATTCAAGCCCAGTTGCGCTTGTCCTTTGAAGAGTTGATGGCATTAGGTCGAGTCAAACCGGACAACACATCGGAGCCGTTTTGCATGACGGTTCTCGCTTTAAAATCTTCTCGATCTGCCAATGGGGTCAGCGAACTACACGGAGAGGTCAGTCGCCAAATGTGGCAGGAACTTTTTCGAAGCGAATCCACCGCCGAAGTTCCTATCGGACATATTACGAACGGCGTACACGTGGCGGGTTGGATGAAGGGGCCCTTGCGTCAGTTTTGGCGCCAACGATTGACGGCGAAGTCTCCATCAGTTTTTACCGAGGGTGAAGGAGTCAGGACTCGATTTGGAACGCTCAATCCCAATTGGCATTGGGAGGCGGCACTCGACAAACCAGAATTCTGGTCAAAATTGGAGGATCACAATTTCATCAGTGATGAAGAATTGTGGGCCCTACGGTATCAATTACGCCGTGAACTCATCGAGTTTACTCGCCGCCGATTGCTGCTCCAAGGTCACCGGTTGACCCAAGGTGATTTTATCGCTTTCGATCATTTATTGAACCCCGATGCGTTGACTATTGGGTTCGCGCGACGTTTCGCTACTTACAAACGGGCTCCATTGGTGTTTCAACAATTCGAGAATATTGTCCGTCTCACAAAAGATACCCAACGTCCCGTGCAGTTTATTTTCGCCGGCAAAGCACACCCGCGTGATGATGATGGGAAACGATTTATTCAGCATATTATTCACCTCAGCAAGTACAGTGAGCTGAAGGGGAGCCTTGTTTTCATCGAGAATTATGATGTGCATGTGGCGCGTCAAATGGTCTCGGGTTGCGATGTGTGGCTTAACAATCCTCGGCGACCGCTCGAAGCCTCTGGAACTTCAGGCCAAAAAACTTCCTGTCACGGTTGTCTTAATCTCAGCATCCTTGATGGTTGGTGGCGCGAAGGTTACGACGGGACGAATGGGTTTAGCATCGGTACCGACACGCATCCGGATAACATCGAGGAGCAAGATCAACTCGATAGTGCCAATCTTTATCGTGTGTTAACCGAAGAAGTAGTACCGAGTTTTTACAATCGGGATGCCAACGGAATTCCGCGTGAGTGGATCCAAAGAATTCGACGGGCCATGAGCACGTTAGTGGCTCAATTCAGCACAGGGAGAATGGTGCAGGATTATGTGAATCGCTACTACCTCCCCAAGTAGGTCCGCGTTGGCTGAGGTTCGAACACCTCAGCTTTCGCGATAGCGATGTCGTGTAATCGATGCTTCCCAACCCTTTGCCTTCACGGTATTTGGTAGGTATGACGCCTTTCGATTTACTTGCAATTCCGAAGACCGATCCCCTCTCTATTTATCGATATCGAGATGGGATCTACGCAGCTGATTTGCTGGCGGCGGCACTAGTTCACCTAGATCTCTTCACGTGGCTAACGGATCGCGATGCTTCATCTGAGGAGATTTGTACTCATTTTCAACTCCACGCACGCCCAACCGATGTGATGCTGACGTTGTTCAACGCGCTGGGTTATTTGCAATGTGTGGACAAGCGATGGTCATCGACTCTGATGGCACAGGAACATCTCACGGCCGATTCCCCGTGGAATCTCACTCCGTATTATGGCTCGCTGAAAGACCGCCCCGTAACACTTGACCTCCTTCGTGTCCTCCGCACTGGTAAGCCTGCCAATTGGGGTAGTTACAAGATGGAGGAAGATTGGCATAAGGCCATGGAGAAGCCGGAGTTCGCCAAAAGTTTCACCGCTGCGATGGATTGCCGAGGAGTTTATTTAGGAGGTGCGTTAGCCCGACAGTTAGCCCCTGATGGATTCCATCGACTGCTGGATGTGGGTGGGGGGTCAGGTGTTTATGCGTGTTCATTGGTCGCCCATCATCCGCATTTGAAGGCCACTGTTTTAGATAAGTCTCCTGTTGACCAGATCGCGGCTCAGGCTATCTCTGCACGCGGGTTTGACGACAGAGTTGGGGTAATGGCGTGCGACATGTTCGCCCAGGAATGGCCGGAAGGATACGACCTGCATCTGCTTTCGAATGTTCTGCACGATTGGGATGAGCCCGAGGTTGCGGAGTTGCTGCGTCGGTCATTCGCTGCACTTCCGGCGGGTGGGATGATTATTATTCATGATGCTTTTATCAATGCTGACAAAAGCGGACCACTTGCTGTGGCTGCTTATTCGGTGATCCTGATGCATTCGACTGAAGGCAAGTGCTACTCGATAACTGAGTATGAAAGATTTCTCATCCAGTCGGGGTTCGAGGGCATTAGTTTTAGTCAGACCGTAGCAGACCGTGGCGTGATGACGGCGCGAAAACCCTCGAAGAAAGGAGGGATTCTTGCGTAGTCCAATACTGTTCACAAACGCTCAACTTATTTTTCCTGACTTTATCGGGGAGGGTTCACTCCTCGTTGACGGAGGCCAAATGGCCGCCATTGGCTTAGGGAAGAATCTGCAAGCGCGGTCTGGAGATGACGTCGTTGATCTTGCGGGTGCTTACCTGGCCCCGGGGCTTGTGGATTTACACAATCATGGAGCGATGACCCATGACTTCGTGGCGGCGAGTGCTGATGGAAATCGACAGGCACTTGCCTTTCACCTCGAACAGGGGGTCACATCGATGCTGGCCACCGTCATGACCGAGAGTCCGCGACAGATGGCTGCAGCCCTCGAATTATTGGCTAGACAAGCGCATCAACAGGAGCTTCCTCCCAACTTGCTCGGGATCCACATTGAAGGCCCGTTTCTTCATCCAGATAAACGGGGTGCTCATCAACTTGAACACCTCCGCACACCGAATCTCCCTCAAGTTGAGGAATTCTATCGTCTCTGCGGATCGCTCTTGCGGATACTGACCCTTGCTCCCGAGTTGCCGAACGGATTGGAGGTTTGTCAGTTTTTGGCCCAACGACAAGTGCTCCCGGCGATCGGTCACACCAAGGCAACATTGCAAGAAATTCGAGCGGCGTTTGCCTATGGAGCACATCACTTTGTGCATGCGAACAACGCCGTAGACTGGCCTATCCGAAAACCTCGTGAAGAAGGGTGGCTTGGAACAGAGTTGATGGGGATGGGAACCCTTTTGACTCACTCCGCAATGAGTGGCGAAATCATTGCCGATGGCTACCACGTGCCTGTGGAAATGATCCGATTATTGATTCACCAAAAAGGTCCGCTGCAATTGGCGTTGGTCAGTGATGCTAGTTCGGCGACCGGTTGCCAACCCGGCGACTATGCTCTCGGAGGACTCACCATCGAACTGCGGCCGGGCAACCTCGTTTTGACCAAGGAAGTGTCGCCCGAAACGGGGGTGCGTCCGATGGCGGGGAGCGCGACACCGCTCCTGCAAATGGTCCGCAATGTCGTGAGTTGGGGTTATCCGTTACACGATGCGATCCGCATGGCAACGCTTGTCCCAGCGCAGATTATCAAACAACCCCGCAAAGGTTGTCTCCGAGTTGGTCACGATGCTGACCTGATTGTTTTGAACCCTCGTCTTGAATTGCAAGGAGTGTTCGTGAAAGGTAAATCCTGTTTTCGATCTCAAGAAGTGCCTCTCTGTGGCTCATAAATGTTAAACATCATCTGGCTTTTCATGCTCGTGGTTTCGGTGTTGTTGGCGGGCGTAACTTCACGGCTTCCGGCGGTGGCAGAATCAGTTGTTAAAAGCGCAGAAACTGCGGTCACGCTTGCTTTAGGGCTGATCGGTATCATGTCGCTGTGGTTAGGAATGATGCGACTGGCGGAGAAGGCTGGCTTGATACAATCGCTTTCCTGTGCCTTGAGACCTGTCCTCCGCTGGCTTTTTCCCGAGGTGCCGAGAGACCATCCCGCAATGGGCGCGATTGTGATGAACATCGCAGCAAATATGCTCGGACTAAGCAACGCAGCGACGCCTCTAGGGCTTCGTGCGATGCAGGAATTAGAGAAGCTCAACACTCGCCCCGGGGTTGCTACCAACGCGATGTGTACATTTTTGGCCATCAACACGAGTTCAGTGCAACTCATACCGATCACCGCCATTGGTATTCTTGCGGCCGCTGGTGCCTTACAACCGCAGTTCATTATTGGCACTGCACTCCTCGCAACGGCCTGCTCGACAGTGGCTGGAATCGTCAGTGTCAAGATTCTCGAACAGCTGCCAGTTTTTAGGTTATCATCAGACCGCATCACTCCTTCGCACCAACAACTACGGACCGCAGATGCGGAGACAGTCGTGACGTTGAGTCCATGGAAAACGTGGCATTGGGTGGTGATCCTCGCCCTGATCCTTTGCTTCGCCATGTTTTTAGTGAACCTCATTGGATCCCAAAGTGCTCCTCATGGAGATTTATTTCCACGGATCGTTAACGCGTTTTCAATTCTTGCTGTCCCGTTTCTTCTGACTTTATTTCCAATTTGTGGTTGGTTGCGTGGATTGAAAGTTTACGAAGAATTTGTCGAAGGTGCGAAGGAAGGGTTTCACGTCGCGATTCGTATCATTCCGTTTCTTGTGGCTATGTTACTCGCGATCGGGATGTTTCGAGCTGCAGGAGGCATTGATCTAATCGCTGATTGGACACGGCCCGCGTTGCAGTTTCTTCATTTTCCAACAGAACTTCTTCCCATCTCACTCATGCGCCCGCTAAGCGGAAGCGGATCCTTGGCTCTTTTTTCTGAATTGGTGAAACAACATGGGCCCGACAGTCTCATTGCTCGAACGGCGGGCACCCTGTATGGGAGCACCGAAACAACTTTCTATGTGCTCGCGATCTATTTCGGTTCGGTAAGCATCCGCCGCACTCGACACGCGCTCCCCGCAGGATTGATCGCTGACGGTGTCGGAATCATCGCGTCGATTGCGATTTGCCGTTGGTTAATGCCGTTGTAGCAATAATCCAATGGAACAAGAATTTATCAATCGACACCTTATGGAAATTCACTGTGAATAGATAACCACATGGATTTGAGTTCAGAATATCTTGCGAAATGCCGTGGTCTTATTGAGGTGGTGGCGGCTCAAAAAATGGAGATCCAACGCACTGCCGATTGGTTCGCAGAAACGATCCTCGCAGGTCGAATGGTGCATCTTTTTGGCTCAGGCCACAGCCGGATCCTCGTTGAGGAGATGTGGCCACGTTACGGATCCTTTCCGGGCTTCAATCCTATCGTGGAGCTTTCGCTCAGTTTTCATAACTTGGTTGTTGGTGCCAATGGCCAACGTCAGGCCATGTTTCTTGAAAATGTCTCTGGGCTCGCTGAGCGCATTTTGAGGAATTTTGATCTTCATACGACAGACTCCGCACTCGTGATCTCCTCTAGCGGTTGCAACGTTGTCCCGATTGAAATGGCGGCCGAATTCAAGCGTCGAGGCGTGAAGGTGGTTTCCATCATCAGCCGAGCCCATTCTGAAGCTAGCGTCAGCCAGCATTCGACAGGTAAAAAACTGCAAGATTTTTCAGATTTGGTTTTAGATACCGGTGCTCCCGTCGGAGATGCGATGATACAAGTCGATGGGTTACCGACTCCTGTCGCGCCAGGTTCGACGGTGGGAGGTTGCTTACTGGTCAATTGTATCAAAGCTGAGGTCGCGTCGCGTCTGACTCGATCAGGACAACCGCCCAATGTGCTGAGTGCTGGAGTCGTGGTTGGACGAGAACGTGCCGCAGAACTTTTCGAGGCTGCCTATGATGAACACGCTCGTCGATTGGCGAAACTTTACGAAAACTTAGGACATTCCAAAGACGAAAAGCTGCCATGAAAGATCAACCATTACGTTCAACTGTCATTGGGAGTTATCCTTTTCCTAGTTGGTTGGAATTTGCGGTTCAACACCTTGACCAATTCGGTTCTGATGACCGGAAAGAATTAATCGACGATGCGGTGCGAGTCGCAATTGCCGACCAAACGGAGGCAGGTCTGGACGTCATCACCGACGGCGAACAAACTCGGCTTGATTTTAATCTCTCGTTTTACGGTTTCCTAAACGGGATAGAACTCGAAAGTGCTTCTCCCCGGCGGTTTGGTCCCCCAGCGCATGATCAGCGTGGCAAACATCGAGTGATACAAACCATCACTGCTCCGCAAGGGTTGGGGACAGTTGCGGATTTTCAACGGCTGAAGCAATTAGCCCCTCCCAATGTGGTGCTGAAAGCCAGCGTCCCTGGCCCTTACACTCTGAGCGGTCGATTGTTGCCCAATGCCCAATACCCAGACCGCTACGCATTGACGGAAGCGTTGTTACCATTGGTGCGTTCAGAACTTTCCGCGCTTGTCGCTGCAGGTTGCCGTGAGATCACCGTGGACGAGCCCTCCATGAGTTGTTACGCACACAAAGAAGATACCCAACGTTTCGTTCATATTTTTAACCGCACCGTTGAATCCGTGGCGGGACGTTGCCATCTTTCTACTCACCTTTGTTTTGGTAATTTTAAAGCCCGCGCCATCGGATTACGCCGTTATGCACCCATGTTTCCAGCTTTCCTTAATCTTTCGGTAGATGAAATCCATCTCGAGATGTGTAGCCGAGAGTTTTCTGAACTTGAGCTGATCCGTGAAATTACAGCTAAAAAAGAGGTCGCCGTTGGGATTGTCGATGTGAAAAGTTATTACATCGAAACACCTCAAGACATCGCTCAACGAGTCAGGGCTTGTCTGAAACACGCGCCGGCGGAGCGGCTTTCTTTCGCGCCGGATTGCGGCCTCAGCCAAACGGCGCGATGGGCAGCACGACAGAAGCTCCGCAATATGGTGGAAGGCATTCGACTCGTTAAAAAGGAGATCGGATTGCCAACATGATTCGTCCCGCGCTTCAGGATGACGATTTGCTCTTGGATATTCGTCGCTCACGCGGTGAGCCAGGGTTGCATTTATGGTGGCTTGGTCAGAGCGGTTTTCTGATCCAACATGAGGGAACCCATTTTCTATTTGATCCCTACCTCTCAGACTCGCTGACCCAGAAATACGCAAATACGGACAAGCCACATGTGCGAATCACTGAACGGGTAATCGCCCCAGAACGCCTTGATTTTATCGATGTGGTCACCTCCTCGCACAATCATACCGACCATCTCGATAACGAAACGTTACAGGCAATTTTTAGAGTCAATCCGGATTTAAAGTTTATCATTCCGGAGGCTAATCGTGAATTTGTCATTAATCGCTTAGGGGTGCCGAAGATCTGGCCCCTTGGGATGGATGCAGGCCAAAAACTTAGTGTTGGCAGGTTCACGGTCGCTGCTGTTCCCGCCGCTCATCCGCAACTCGAGCGTGATCCACAAGGCCAACATCATTATCTCGGCTACATTGTCGAGTTCGGTAATTGGCGTGTTTATCATAGCGGCGATACGTTGCTCTACGATGGGATGACAGAATTACTCCATCATTTCCAAATCGATATTGCTCTCCTTCCAATTAACGGTGCCGACCCTACAAGGCGAGTTGCGGGAAATCTGGATGGGGCCGAGGCTGCTCAATTGGCTGCCGAAATCGGAGCCAAGCTGGTGATTCCGTGCCATTTCGAAATGTTCGAGTTCAACACCGCCAGCCCTAAGCTTTTTGAACAAACGGCTCGGGATCTGCATCAACCCTTTCGGACACTTCGCGCAGGGGAACGATGCACCCTCGACCCAAGCCAGAGGTATCAACACAGCGGCAAGGTTTTGCGATGAGGCTCTCATTACGTGGAGAATATGCGTTGCGATCTCTGGTGGTTCTCGGGCTGATCCCCAAGGGTGAGGTGCTCCGCATTCATTCCATTTCCGAGCAACAAAATATCCCACGGAAATTTCTCGAACAAATTTTGCACGAGATGAAAAATGCTGGT
>WBXJ01000023.1 GCA_008933045.1 Verrucomicrobiota bacterium | reverse complement strand
GCTCGTGTGTTCGAAGATCAGTTCATCCGACTGTGCAGTGACTCGGATGTGATCGCCCGCTTTGTAAATACCCTCGAGCAACTTCATTGCCAGAGGATCGAGGGCTTATTATCTGGAGCGCTACCACTATTTGGGTTTTCCGGTGGTGGGATGTCTCTTGTTTGGCGCGTCGGCGTGGCGGTGCGCCGCACGTGATCGGAGGTTGGGCTGGAATTCACAGGATCGGCAGAAGCATCTCTGGCGAGCTGATCGATGGGAGCAGTGAAGTCTCTCGGAAAGCAACTCCAGAGGCGTCTCGGAGGCTGTAGACATTTTTGGAGTCGATCAGGCCTGACTTCGCTGCTGCACCTGAGCATCCTCGTAAAAAACAGGGACGATCCGCACCTTTTGAACTGATCCCTACCGCCAACTTAGGGATGCACGAAATAATTTACCCATTTGAATAAAACTGCTTTCCCAAGGTCTGATTTGGGAATATCTTTGAATGAATCCATGAGTACAAAAATTATTTTCTCCTTAGGGCTGGCTGTGCTGGCGAGTTTGCCCACGTTAATTGCCCAACCCTCTTCCACACCTGAACCGGGTTTTAAACCGCTTTTTGACGGAAAGACTCTAGCAGGTTGGAAGTTGATGAATAAGTCGGGGACAGGTTACGAGGTCCGCGATGGAATGATCATTTGCCCGAAGGAAGGCGGTGGAAATTTGTTTACGGAAAAGGAATACGCAAATTTTATCTACCGATTTGAATTCAAGCTTTCGGAAGGCGCGAATAATGGGATTGGTATTCGCGCTCCTCTCGAAGGGGATGCCGCTTATATGGGGATGGAAGTTCAAGTATTAGATAACACATCGCCGCAGTATGCAAACCTTCGCCCCGATCAATATCACGGATCCATCTACGGAGCTGTGGCTGCAAAGCGCGGTGCTCTCAAGAAAGCTGGAGAATGGAATTCTCAGGAGATCATGGCGAACGGACGGAATGTGAAGGTCACGCTCAACGGCAAAGTGATTGTGGATGCCGACTTGAATGATGTGCGGGACTTAGCAGCACTCAGGGATCATCCCGGTTTGTTACGAGAAAAAGGGCACATTGGTTTCTTGGGACATAATGCTTATGTCGAATTTCGAAACTTACGGATCAACGAACTCGCCGAGACGCCGGCCAAGGACAACGTGCCTCCTGCTGGGTTTAAGGCACTGTTCAACGGAAAAGATCTGACGGGTTGGAAAGGATTGGTCGCTGATCCTCTGAAACGCGCCAAAATGTCTACCGATGAGTTAAAGGCGGCTCAAGCAACTGCCGATCAGCGGATGCGGGATCACTGGCACCCGACGGAAGGTGCTTTGGTGTTTGATGGCAAGGGAGACAATTTATGCACTCTCAAAGATTATGCGGATTTCGAGATGTATGTAGATTGGAAGATCACGGAAAAGGGCGACAGCGGCATTTACTTGCGCGGTAGTCCACAGGTGCAAATTTGGGACATGACGGATACTCGACCCAATCCAAAGGCACTGGGATCGGGGGGGCTTTACAACAACCAGAAAAACCCAAGCGGTCCCTTGGTGAATGCAGACAACCCCGTTGGTCAGTGGAATAGATTTCGTATTTTGATGACGGGAGAAAAAGTGACCATTTATCTGAATGGCAAACTGGTCGTGAACAATACGACGTTGGAAAATTATTGGGATCGAGCCCTCCCAATTTATTCGAGCGGCGCGATTGAGCTGCAGAATCACGGAAATACGCTTTGGTTTAAAAATGTCTACGTCAGAGAAATTTCAAGTCGCACGGCGGCTCAATA
Source organism: Verrucomicrobiota bacterium (assembly GCA_008933045.1). Lineage (GTDB taxonomy): Bacteria > Verrucomicrobiota > Verrucomicrobiia > Limisphaerales > SXQI01 > SXQI01. The sequence goes on along the minus strand of WBXJ01000023.1, from coordinate 17,027 downwards.
ACTCAAAACTGAATCCGCACAATCTGAGAAACCCTGCACCAATGTTTCTTGGATTGGGCAAAATCTCGTAACACTATGCACACCCACCTTGTGACCAGTCGAAGGCGTTTTCTTGCTTCCTCCACGATGATCCTCGTTGGGGGAGCGTTCATCAACTTGAACCCTCGGGTTCAGGCTCGTCGAGTATCACCCAACGATAAATTAAATATTGGTGTTGTGGGAGTGGCGAATCAGGGTCGTTACAATTTGGATAATGTTTCGAGCCAAAACATTGTGGCATTGTGCGATGTGGATGCCAACTTCCTGAATGAGGCTGCAGCGAAACATCCTTCAGCCCAGAAATACCGTGATTTCAGGAAGCTGATCGCACAGAAAGATATCGACGCCATCGTCGTGGCGACACCCGATCACACTCACGCGGTGATCACAGCGGCCGTGTTAAAATCTGGGCGCCATGCTTACTGCGAGAAGCCGCTGACGCACACTCTCTCGGAGGCACGCTACATCACGGAGTTGGCTGCGAAACAAAAGCTGGTCACTCAAATCGGCACGCAGATTCATGCGGGTAGTAATTATCGACGAGTTGTGGAACTGATCCGGAGCGGTGCTATCGGGGCAGTGAAAGAGGTTCATGTCTGGGTGGGTTCGAGCTATGGCAACGTCAAGCGACCGACGGAGACTCCACCTGAGCCATCGACATTGGATTACGACTTGTGGGTTGGTCCAGTGGAAAAGCGTCCCTATCACCCCGATTACCTGCCTTTTAAATGGCGTAATTGGTGGGCCTTTGGTGGTGGTTCGCTCGCGGATTTTGGCTGCCATTACATGGACCTTCCCCACTGGGCTTTAGATTTGAGACACCCATTATCCGCCCAGGCAGATGGACCCACTCTGGACTCAGAATCGACTCCCACCGCGCTCACTGTGCGGTATAAATATCCAGCGCGAGGCGCACAGCCGGCGGTCGATTTGACTTGGTACCACGGAGGCCGCAAGCCTTCGGTGTTGGAGCCGGATATGGCAGCCAAATGGGGTTCTGGCGTCTTATTTATTGGTTCCAAAGGGCAACTGATTTCCGACTACGGACGACACCTGTTGTTTCCAGAAAAAGATTTCGCGGGCTTCGTGCCGCCTGCGAAGACTATTCCTGAGTCGATCGGACATCATGCGGAATGGATTTTGGCCTGTAAAACCGGAGGCAAAACTACCTGTTCCTTTGATTACTCAGGGCCATTAACAGAAGCCGCGTTGCTGGGGAACTTAGCTTACCGCGTAGGTAAACCAATCGACTGGGATTCAGCACACCAAAAAGCGCGAGGAAACCCGGGAGCAGATGCGTTGATTCAGCACCAGTATCGCAAGGGGTGGAAGCTCTAGTCTGTCGGCACTGCGTTCTTACTGATCAATTTCGAGTTCGAGATCCAGCCTCGTGCGTGTGTCGGTCTGTTCATTGCGAATTTCTAGATCCTTGAGCTGCACTTTGCCATTCACTTTTTTAATCCCGAGAATTGCAAACACCTTGAGAAGTTTGTTTTGGGTATCAAAAACTTCCACTCGAATGGGTTGGAGTGCTTCGCTATCAATCCAGGAGACGACTCGGCTGTAGGTCCCCTGTGTTGGGCTCGGATTTATCGACTCCAACACCCGACACGATCGACCTTTGCGCATTTCGGTTCGAAGAATTTTCTGTTGAGGCCATTGGAAAAACTCCAACCCAAGATCCACGAGCCAGAAGTCTGAGTTCACGAACGGTTGAAAAAGATTCGTGCAATTGAGTTTCTGAAAGGAACCATCGGGTCGATCGAGTCTCGACCACTCATAGATATTCGTACGACCGAGTTGGTGACTCACTGTGAGACGTTCCGCCGGAGCGCCTTCTGCAGACTGAGTCTCCCAGCGCGTAACCCAATGTTCAGACGAAGGTTCTGTGATAGTTTTTACAGGAACCTCACGACGCTGGTTATCAGCCAAACGCAGCGTAAGAAAACCGTAAATCTGGGTCTTCGTCGCGGGTCTGCGCTCCGTTAACTCACGAATGAATGCGCGTTCCTCAACCTCGTCGGCAGCAAACCCGAGGAGCGTCATGGTCAATAGACCAAGAACTAAAACTGGCAAAGAATAACGGTTACGCATGCGTTTTTCACCCCGTGGCGATGGGTCAGCGAGAATCTGCGTGAGGCATTACTTGATCTTCAGAATGACTTGGTTGGGTTCGCCTTTGCGAGCCCTGAACACGATAGAAGACTTCGATCCATCCGAGGACGGATGGCTACAACCACAGTGGGTATCGCGCTTAAAATTAAAGGCACGAGGCTTGGGTTTAAATCGTGCATAAAGAAATAGGCTGGCCGTGACCCCAACAATTCCTAGTGCTGTTATTTGCTGCCAATCCATCAACCCAAGATAATCCATCCGTCAACGAACGCAAACGTTTGTGAATCCCAACCAACCAATTCACGCTAATATATCTTTGAGCACCTCGCCGTGGACATCCGTCAGGCGACGTTCGATGCCGTTGTGATAAAAGCTGAGTCTCTGATGATCGAGACCGAGAATTTGCAGAATCGTTGCGTGGAAATCGTACACAGTCACAACTTTATCTACCGATTTATAACCGAATTCATCCGTGGCACCGTAACTGTAGGGCGCTTTTACTCCAGCCCCAGCAAGCCAAGCGGTGAAGCCTGCAGGATTATGATCACGACCGCTAGCCCCTGCTTGAAAGGTCGGCATGCGACCGAATTCCGTGCACCAAACGACAAGGGTGTCTTTGAGCAATCCACGTTGTTTGAGGTCCGAGAGCAGCGCGGCGGTTGGTTGATCCAGCACTTCTCCATGAACCGTGTACTGATCCTTCAACACTTTGTGGCCGTCCCAATTGCTGGTGCCCTCCCCACCCACTTGGTAGGCACCATTAAAAAGTTGAACGAACCGCACCCCTTTCTCAATCAGCCGTCGCGCCAAAATACAATTCTTGGCGTAACCAGCTTTTATTTCCTGAGTCCGATTTCCTGCTGCATCCGCTCCATACATTTTCAGAACATGCGCTGGCTCGGTAGAAATATCACTGACCTCCGGAACCGACAACTGCATGTGTGCAGCCAACTCATAGCTAGAAATACGAGCGGCCAACTCGGTGTCACCTCGGTAATTCTGCAGATGATGCTGGTTGAGCTGTGCGATGAATTCACGCGTCGAACGATCCTTTCCCGCACTAATGTTGGCGGGCCGTGCTAAGTTTCTCAGCGGTTTGATGGCATTAAAATCAGTTCCTTGAAAGGCGGCCGGTAGAAAACCTGGGTTCCAGCAATTGCCAGCGGATTGAGGCACGCCACGGGGGTCAGGGATTGCGACGTAAGCGGGCAAATTTTCGGTCGCGCTTCCCAACGCATAAGTGGTCCACGCGCCAATGCTAGGAAACCCATCAAGAGTGAACCCTGTGTTCATAAAATTCTCACCGGGGCCGTGTGTATTCGTTTTGCCGGTGAGGGAATGAATGAAGCACATTTCGTCCGCTAGATCGCCGAGGCGAGGGACGAGATCGGAAACCATTTTGCCACATTTTCCATAAGGTTGAAAGGCCCACGGACTTTGAGTAAGCAAACCCTGAGCACCTTGGAATGTAACCAGTTTATCGCCGCCGGGCATCGGTTGACCATGACGTTTAATCAACTCAGGTTTGTAATCAAAAGTGTCCAAATGACTACAACCGCCCGCCGAGAAAATCATCAATACTTGTTTCGCACGCGGCTTGAAATGAGGTGGACGCAGAGCGTTAGGGTTCGCTGGATCGATGTGAGGACGGATAGGAATATCCGTTCGAACATCCGCAGCAAGCACCCGATCACGAGCGAGCAACTGAGCGAGTGCCATCCCACTCAGAGCTGTGGCGCTGTGGCTCAGGAAAGCGCGACGGTTTAAAAATGGGTGAATCCTCTCGGACATGGGAGTAAAAAAAAGTTAGAACACAAAAATAAATTCACTGGTGTTGAAAAGTGCGCGACAGAACGCATCAAGTCCGTGATCACGAATCATCGCTATCGAAGCCTTGTGCTCAAATCGATCGGGCTCACGGCCATAGATAAGATGAAACGCTTGCGACACTTGCGATTTCGGCTGGGTGCCAGCGGTCTGAAGTAACCGCGCCGAGAGTAGAGACGATTGTTCGAGAACAAAGTTGCTGTTGAAAAGATTCAACGCCTGTAACGGCGTGTTGGAGCGAGTGCGTTTGGGGACGACTTGGTTGCCACTCGGACAATCGAATGCGCCGAAAACCGAATCCTGTTGTTGACGGATTCGAGTGAGGTAGATCATTCGTCGAAAATCATTCGTGCTGAAGTTCTCCTTTGGAAAATAACGGTCCACATTGTCATTTTCCTTAATCTGAAGGGAGAAACCTGGGCCGCCCATTCGAAGATCCAAGGCACCTGAACTCGCGAGGATGCAGTCGCGGATCGCCTCCGCTTCCAATCGACGGGGTGGGAAACGCCACAGCAAACGGGCCTCCGCATCGATCGCCATGCCATCCCTTCGAGGTGATGATGATTGGGCAAAAGTTTTGGAAACGAGGATGAGTTTTTGGAGATGCTTGATCGACCAACCGCTACGCACAAACTCATCCGCGAGCCAGTCCAGCAGTGCCTCGTTACTCGGAACGCCACCATTCGCGCCAAAATCACTGGGGGTGTCCACAATTCCTGTGCCAAAAATATAGTGCCATATCCGGTTCACCATGACCCGTGCCGTCAGCGGATGGCGTGGGTTGACAATCCATTCGGCAAGCTTAAGCCGCCGTTGCTGCTCAGGCTCATCCTCCCTCAACCCCAACGATCCTAAAACTTCCACAGCACCGGGGGCCACCACCTCGCGCTCCTGCAACGGATCTCCTCGGTAAAGCCGATGGGTGAGTTTCGGTTGAGAAAAAGTTCCAAGCCAAGCACTGGTTCCGTTGGACAATTCCGAAAATCGTGCCTCCAACTTCTGTAGTTGACCTAACAATTCCTCAGCCGATTTGGCTTCTTGTTCTGACAAATGTTTTAGAAAAGCTTTCGGATCCGGCTTCCCAGAAGATTCTCGATCTTGGGAGGTCGCAATCTCCATCCATTTGCCAGACTTCGATTGGGCTGTGATGCGATAATCTAATACGACACGATCCGTAAGCTGGCCTGAGCGGTCTCGACTCCAAACAATCCGACGAATCGTTCGAGGAGCGGGAAAATCCAACTGCACCCAACCCTTTCCTGACGTCGATGAGATCCAGCTTTTGCTGTTCCCAGTCAGTCCATCGTTGAGATGTTCCAACTGATGGATCGCATACCCCGGCAGCGTCCCAGAAGCACTCGGCTTGGTTCCAACACTGGCTAAAGCGACGTTGGATCCGTTGCTGTCAAAAATTTCCAACTCATCAATGCAAGGTTCAGCACCGGTCGTTGCAAGAATCGTAAACCGAACGGCGGTCGCCTCCATCGACAAAAACTCCTCCTCGTTCAAGCGTGAGTTCACCTGAGGCCGTAAGCTTTTTTTTGAGACGCTCGAAAGTTGAGTAGCGACAGCCTTTTGCTTCAACGTAGCCAGATCAACACTCTGTGAAGCTCGGGATTTTTCCAATTGGACCAACTCATTTTTTTCTGCGGCGTTGAGCTTCCGTCGAAGTGGTCGATCGGCAAAATTGACGCCAGCGAATACTGCTTGGACGGCATAAAAATCCTTCTGAGAAATGGGATCAAACTTATGATCGTGGCAACGGGCACACCCCAGTGTTAATCCAAGAAATGCCGTCCCTGTCGTGTTGACGATATCCGCAAGTTCATCCTGTCGCTGCATCAGCGTTAAATTGATATCAGGGCTTTTGACGATATCCACCGCTCCTGCCACCAAAAAACCGGTGCCAGAATCGACACCCAAATAATCTCCAACAATTTGCTCCTGCACAAACCGATCGTACGGTTTGTCCTCGTTCAACGATTGAATGACATAGTCCCGATAGTGATAAGCGTTACTGCGCTCGTGATTCGTTTCAAAACCATTCGATTCGGCAAAACGAACAACATCCAACCAATGGCGCGCCCATCGTTCACCATAACGGTTACTCGCCAGCACGCGATCAACCAATTCGGACACGGCATCGGGATTCGGATCATTAACGAACAATCGCACCTCCTCGGGGGTTGGTGGCAACCCGTGCATCACTAGATAGATTCGACGAATAAACGCACCCCGGCTTGCGGGATCTCCAAAATCCAAACGATTCTTTCGCAATTGGGTGAGGACAAATGCATCGATCGGCTGAATTCCCTTTCGAGTCGGGTTTGCGATTCGAGGCACATCGGGACGGGCAACTGGCCGAAGCGACCAGTGTAACCGTTTCGCCACTTTCGCGTCCTGAGGCCATTGCGCTCCTTGATCAATCCACGCTCGAAGCAACCCGATCTGCTCAGGATTTAGAGCTTCGCCTTTCTGGGGCATCTTCATGTCGGGCACAAGCCCAGCAACAAAACGAATCAACGGACTCTCACTGCTATGATTTGGGTGGATCGCAGGCGCATGGTTCTCGCCTCCTTTCATTGCAGACGCTCGATCGTCCAGTCTGAACCCACTTCGTTGTTTATCCGCGCCGTGACATCCAACACAGTGAGTCGAAAAGATGGGTTCGATATCCTTCTTGAAGTCCACGAGACGTTTCGCAGCGGGCGGCAATTCTCCGTGCGTCACGGGTTGCGCCGATATTCGTGCGGATTGGACACAAGGCAGTAGGGCCAAGACCATGAAGGTTAGCCACCGGCACACCGCGTTTCCAGAAACCCCAGATTGGTTCCAAAGCATGAAACTCATCTCTCGAATTGACGCCGATTTTTTCAAAATAATTCAAGCGGCGATCTCGGCATTCGCTTCACATGAAAAATTTGGCCGATTTCAAGGCAACTCTCGGATCCGAAGATTCTTGAAATCGATTGGAGACCCCTCCGATTCGAGGCACAAATAACCCTGCGCTGGCTGGATACTCGTGCCTCCAGAAACCTCCTCGCCGTTGACCCAAAGCCTCACCTCACCGTTGATACAACGCACATAATAGTGGTTCCACTCCCCGATCCCCTTACTCAAATTCTTCGAAGGAAAGCTCCTCGAGCCGTCGGGTGAAATCGGTAGAAACGCCTTCATCCGTGTGCTTCCCGTCGGAAATACGTCACCATTGGTCGTGAACCAAGTAGCTTTGTTTTTTCCGTCCTTCTCATATTGCTCTTTGTAACCATGATCCAACACTTGAACTTCCACCCCCGTCGGCAGTTGCCCATTCCCTTGTTCGAGTGCCTTGATTGATTCGGGCGTGGCCCAAACAAACACACCGGAATTTCCAGCAGATCGGAGATGCCGCCACTGAACCACCAACTCGAAATTGGTGAACTGCTTAATCGTGCGGATCACCCCGACGGGTTGACCTGTGCAATGGATCATCTCGTTGGTCCAAGTCCAAGTGGTCGGTTCACAATTGACGCGGGTAAAATCGGCCTTCACCAAATCCCGCCACCCCGTCCCCTTACCATCGACGAACGCCTTGGGAGCATCCCCCGCCGGTTGGGCCGAAACCTGACTGAAGGAAAAACACGCCACCACACAAGCCAACACCAAACGAAATTGAAAATTTTTCATAGAGATGCTCCTATCGTAACCAACCCACACCCGATGTAACGCCAAAACTAAATCAATTACGCAGCGCAAAATCCTTCGCGTTGAGTGCGTGACCTTTTTCGCCAGAACTCACATGATGAGGCCGTGTTAGTATTAAGTTTCGTGTGAAAATCTCGATCATTATCCCCGCTTTCAACGAGGAGAAGCTGCTTCCCGCCACACTCCGCGCCGTGCAATCCGCCGCAGAAGCGTTTGTCCAAAAAGGGTGGGATTGGGAACTCTGTGTATGTGACAACAATTCCACGGACAACACACGCGCCATCGCCGAAGCCGCAGGAGCCCGCACCGTGTTTGAGCCGATCAATCAGATTTCGCGAGCGCGCAACACGGGAGCATCGATCGCCACAGGAGATTGGCTTATTTTCGTCGACGCCGATTCACGACCCACATCTGCGCTTTTTAACGACGTGATCCAAGAAATCGAATCCGGACGCACCATCGGAGGGGGTGTCACGGTGAAAATGGACATCCACGCTCCCCTACTTAGCGTTCTGGTTCACGTCTGGAACACCACCAGCCGCCTCCGACGTTGGGCCGCGGGTTCCTTTGTGTATTGCTCAAGCCAGGCCTTTCGTGACCTAGGCGGATTCAGTACCCGCCTCTACGCCACCGAAGAAATTGAATTTTCCCAGCGTCTCAAAAAAATGGCAAGCCGGCAGTCCCAACGAGTCGTGATCCTCCATCGACACCCCATGGAAACATCCGCTCGAAAACTAAAACTTTATTCCAAAACCGAGTATGCCCGCTTTTTCCTTCGTTTCATGCTCCGTCCATTCAGGACACTTGAGAGCCGTGAGGAATGCAGAGTTTGGTACGATGGTCGGCGATGACTTATGAACGGTTACTTACGTTCGACATAATACACCGTTTTATCCGGCCCAACAATTCCAGCATTCGTCAATGCTGCAGGACCTCTAGCCAGAAAATCGCTCGTGACACCCACCGTATCGGGTGTCTTCACCCAAACTCTGAGTTCGATCTCCGTTCCTCCCTCAACAAGTTTAGTGTTCACCACCATCGGCGCCGGTTCTTCAAGAATTCGTCCATCAGCAGCAGCAAGGGCAAGCAGAGTTTGGTGTGCTGATCCAAGGTCCGAAGCAACCCCGATCGAGAATTGCAGATTAACCCTCCGGGCTGGGTTCGCTGTGTAGTTGGTGATGATTCCAGCCAATAGCGAATTATTAGGCACAATGATCCGTTTATTATCCGCCGTGTTCAGCGTCGTGGAAAAAACATGCACCTCCTCCACGGTTCCCTCCATTCCCGCACCACTAATCACATCCCCCTTCTTGAAGGGGCGAAAAATAACGATCAGAAACCCCGCAGCAAAATTGGAAAGCCCACCCTGAAGTGCCAACCCAATCGCCAACCCCGCAGCCGCAATGACCGCTGCGAATGTTTTGGTATCCACCCCCAATTGACCCAACGCCGTAATCACAACAAAGGTCATGATCGCCGCGTGCAACGCATTGCTCATAAAATCAGCAACGGTAGCCTCAATTTTTCGCCGCAAAAACAAGTTGCGAACGACCCTTCTAGCGACCCCCGCTAGAATGTAACCGGCGACTATAATAACCCCAGCCGCCACGAAGTTGGTGATCCAGTTCATCAAGACAGACTTCGTAACCCGACCTCCAAACCGTGTAAAGTCAGATTGTGCCTTCGCTGGAACCCCCGGAACCCGAGAAACGGCGTTGACAGGGTTGGGCGCAATCCCTAGGGTGCGCAGGTAAATACCGAGCAGGTGCCCCGAATTTACGTTCGGGTTTTTTATTGTCTAGACGCAGCGATCGATATGGCCAACACAATTTTGGTGGGAGCACAGTGGGGTGACGAGGGTAAGGGGAAAATAATTGATGTGTTAACGGAGCGGGCCGACATTGTCGTCCGGACTCAGGGCGGCAATAATGCCGGGCACACGGTTTATATTGGCCCCCAGAAATATGTGCTCCACTTGGTGCCTTCGGGGATTCTTCGCCCCGGAAAAACCTGCGTCATTGGCAATGGCGTGGTGATCGATCCCGTGTCCTTGATGGGTGAGATCAAGGGTTTGACTAAGCTAGGGGTTCAAACCAACGGCAGCCTTTTTGTCAGTGAAACGGCGCATGTCGTCTTCCCGTATCACCGCGAACTGGATGAGTTGCGCGAGGCTCGAAAGGGTAAGCACAAAATCGGAACTACCAAGCGTGGGATTGGTCCTGCCTATGGGGATAAGGCTGCTCGCACTGGGTTACGCATCATCGACTTGATCCACCCCGAACGATTTGCGGCGAAGCTCAAGGTTCGGATTAAGGAGAACAATGAGGTTCTGCGTGCGTTGGGTGCGAAAGGTCTCTCCTACAAAAAAGTCCACGACGCCTATCGCGCTGCGGGGGATGCCTTGAAACCCTACGTGCGGAACACTGTGACCTTGCTTCACGAAGCCACGCAGCGCAAAGCAAACATCCTTTTTGAGGGTGCCCAAGGAACATTTCTCGATATTGATCACGGCACTTATCCCTTCGTTACTTCGTCAAACACAACGGCTGGGGGAGCCTGCACAGGTTCGGGGGTCGCCCCCAATCGCATGGACCGCGTTGTGGGGGTGATGAAGGCTTACACGACACGGGTGGGCGAAGGTCCGTTGCCGACGGAAAACGCGGAGATCGCCGACATGTTGCACGGGATGGGACGTGAGTTTGGTTCGACAACAGGCCGCGCTCGCCGATGTGGATGGTTCGACGCAGTCGCCACCCGCCACGCGACCATGGTGAACGGTATCGACGAACTCGCCGTAACCAATATCGACGGCCTCGACAGCCTTGCGACCATCAAGGTCTGCACAGGTTATCGCTGTGGGGATCAGAAGTTTGATTATATCCCCAACGACATTGAGTCCTTTAGTGATTGTGTGCCGGTATACGAAGAATTTCCTGGTTGGCAAACCCCAACCACGGGCATCACAACGTGGAAGAAATTGCCACAAAAAACGCGAGCCTATTTGAAGGTGATTTGTGATTTGACGGGGGCCAAAATCGCTATTGCCTCCGTCGGGCCAGCTCGCGAACAGACGATTTTTGTTTAATCGGCGCCTCTCGTTAGAGGGGATTTTGATCAACCCGTGTCATGACCGCAGCCCATCTGAGTGCCGCAGCGCTAGCCAATCTCCCCACGCACGTGGCGGTGATCATGGATGGCAACGGCCGTTGGGCTAAGGAACGCCATTTACCACGAGTGGAGGGTCATCGGAACGGGGTGGAATCCGTGCGTGCCATCGTTCGCGCTTGTGGTGAATTAGGCATCAAATACCTCACGCTCTACGCTTTTTCGATCGAGAACTGGAACCGGCCCAAGATTGAGGTCGATACCCTAATGAAATACCTCGCTCGTTTCCTAAAAAACGAGATCGGTGAGCTGAACCGGAGCAACGTCAAGTTGGAGGCAATTGGGCAAATCTATCGCCTGCCTGAATTTGTGCAGGAGCAACTTGAAAAAACTAAGGCTGCTTTGTCTAAAAACAATGGACTGACCTTGGTTCTAGCCTTGAGCTACGGAGGCCGCACGGAACTGGTGGAAGCCGCTCGGAGCTTGGCGGAACAGGTGAAGGCTGGAAAATTGGAGGCAGCAGAAATTAACGAACAAATGTTGAGTCAGCATTTGTATACCCGCAATATCCCCGACCCAGATTTGCTGATCCGCACCAGCGGCGAGATGCGCGTCAGTAATTTTTTGCTCTGGCAAATCTCGTATACTGAACTGGTAGTGACTCCGACTTTTTGGCCAGATTTTCGCAAGCAGCACCTTTATATCGCTCTGGAAGAATACACGCGACGCCATCGCCGATTTGGTAGCGTTTAGCGAAACAAAAAGCCCACAATTGTCAGAATCGGTTTTTTGAGCTAGGTTGGATGGATGATGATTAAACGATGCCGCACTTTGCTGAGGTTATTACTTTTAACGTTTCTTTGTTTCACAAATCAGGCGCAGACGCCGACAGCCAGTTCTCCGAAAACTAAAACGAATCCTATGCCAAATATTCCTGAGGGGTCTCAAACCATTACATTAGGAGCGGGTTGTTTCTGGTGTACCGAAGCTGTTTTTCAACAAATTCCAGGCGTCATTGCAGTGACTCCAGGCTATATCGGAGGGCACCTCAAGAATCCAACTTACAAAGCAGTCTGCGAGGGCACCACGGGTCACGCTGAAGTCGCACGGGTAATTTTTGATCCCAAGAAAACTGATTTGGCCAAGATTTTGGCGATCTTCTGGCATGCGCATGATCCCACCACGTTGAATCGGCAGGGGGCAGATTCTGGGACGCAATATCGGTCAGCTATTTATTATGAAAATGCTGAACAGTTGAAGATCGCGCAAAAATCGAAGCTGGACGCCGCGAAGGAATTTAGCAGCCCGATCGTCACGGAGATCACCCCAACCTCCGAGTTTTACGTCGCCGAGGATTACCACCATAACTATTACGCTCAGAATAAAAACAAGAACGGATACTGCAAGATGGTGATCGCACCGAAGCTCAAGAAACTTGGCCTTAAAGAGTAGGGCCGCTTGTGCAGTCCGAAATTCTCGCTTAGTGTGTCGAAGGATTCTTTGCAGCCTGTTGGCCAAGGAGATAACTTTTAAACTCAACGATTACTCAACAAAAAAACAACTTATGGCTTACGAACTTCCACCCCTTCCCTACGCGAAGGATTCGCTCGAACCTCACATTGATACCCAGACGATGGAAATCCATCATGGGAAGCATCACAACGCTTACATCACTAACGTCAACAAGGTCATCGCCGGAAAACCGGAGCTCGAAAGTCTGACCGTCGAACAACTAATCAGCAATCTAGACGCGGTTCCTGCCGACGTGCGAAATGTGGTTCGAAACAACGGTGGGGGTCATGCGAACCACAGTTTGTTCTGGAGAATTATTGGCCCCAATGCTGGAGGCATCCCGAGCGGGCGGCTTGGGGATGAAATCACTGCGACCTTCGGATCGTTTGATATTTTTAAGGAAAAATTTGAAGCCGCCGGTGCCACCCGATTCGGCAGTGGTTGGGCTTGGTTGATCATCAACAAACAAGGCAAGCTAGAGGTCACATCGACGCCAAATCAAGATAGCCCGATCATGGACGGAAATACGCCGATCCTAGGCTGCGATGTCTGGGAACATGCCTATTACTTAAAATACCAAAATCGTCGCCCCGACTATCTCAAGGCCTTTTGGAATGTCGTGAACTGGACAGCGGTTACAGCGAATTTCGAACACCCTCGGGCATACGGTCGTTGACCATCTCCAATAACGATGTATGGAGGCACGCCTTTGTGGCGTGCCTTTTTTGCATCATCGAGTATTTTGGATCAAACGGTTGACAAATCCTTTAAAGAAACGATTTTGAGAGGGAAGTTCGTGTGAAAATTATGAGACGATTAACAACGAGTCGGATCGGTTGGAGTCTGGTTGCCGTGCTGGCACTGGGAACTATTTTTACCAACCCTGTCCAAGCCAAAACGACCAATAATCCGCCCTTGAAACTCAAGGTCGAGAGCCAACCTGTTTCAAAGGAAGGCTCGAAAATGACCAGTTTCGCGCCGGTGATCAAAAAGACCTCGCCGAGCGTCGTGAACATTTACAGCACCAAGATGGTCAGGTCGAATCCCAACTCGCGGGGAAATCCGCTTTATAATGACCCACTTTTCCGTCGGTTTTTTGGCCAAAATCCCGAGGAGGAGGAGGCTGAGGAAAACCCTGGCCGTGGAGGTCGTAAGAACAACCGCACTCGCCCAGAACAGAGCCTCGGTTCCGGAGTCATCGTCACCGCCGACGGCTACATCATGACGAACAATCATGTAGTCGATGGGGCTGATGAAATTCAGGTAGTTCTTCAGGGCGGTCGTGAATTCAAAGCCAAGGTAGTGGGAACCGATGCTCCGACAGATTCGGCTGTCCTTAAAATCGAGGCGACAGATTTGCCCGCATTAACTCTCGGGAATAGCGATCACCTCGAAGTAGGCGATATTGTTTTAGCGATCGGCAATCCGTTTGGAATTGGCCAAACAGTGACGATGGGAATCATCAGCGCGATCGGTCGCGGAGACTTGGGGATTACGGCCTACGAAGATTTCATCCAAACGGATGCTTCGATCAATCCGGGCAGTTCGGGAGGGGCGTTGGTGGATACGGAAGGTCGATTGATCGGAATCAACACCGCCATCCTCAGTAGAACTGGGGGCAATCAAGGCGTTGGCTTTGCGGTTCCCATCAACATGGCTCGGGGTGTCATTGAGCGATTGGCGAGCACCGGCAAAGTTGCTCGGGGTCTTCTGGGTGTAAAACCTGATCGCATTACTGCGGAACAGGCGAAATATTTCAAACTCAAAGACCAGACCGGAGCGATCATTACCGAAGTTTCCCCTAAATCACCCGCAGAAGAAGCAGGTCTCAAACCTTATGACGTGATTACGGAAGTCAGTGGAAAAAAAGTTACCGATGACCGGCACCTTCGCCTTATCATCTCCCAAACATCACCCGGAACAACCGTTGTGTTGAAGGTGATTCGCGATGCCAAGGAAACCGACATTAAAGTCAAACTTGCTGAATTAGGAGCCAGAGAAATCACGAGAGAGGAAACCAAGGAGATTATCGAAAAGGAGATCGAGAAACCCGATTCGCTCGACGGGGTGGAGGTCGGCGATATCAGCGCTCAAGATCGCAGAGATCTCGGGATCCCCTCGGACATCAAGGGGGCGTTGGTCACCGATGTGAACGAGGACTCGACTTCATGGAAAGCCGGAATCCGCCCAGGGCAAGTTATTCTGGAACTCGACCGCAAGTTAGTCACAAATGCCGAGGATGCAATTAAACAAAGTGCTCGAGCCAAAGGTTCCCAAACCATGGCGCGAGTATGGACTCGACAAGGAACCCGGATTGTTTTGATCGAAAACAAAAAGACAGAAAAGTAATCTCACACTGATCCGAAATTAACCAAGCTCCTATGGCTCTGGAGTACAAGGACTATTACCGAACTCTGAACGTGGCCAAGACTGCCACCGAGGATGAGATCCGCAAATCGTTTCGCAAATTAGCCCGTGTCTATCATCCCGATGTCGCCAAGAACAAGGTCGGAACTGAGGACAAATTCAAAGAAATCAACGAAGCCTACGAGGTTTTAGGGGATCCGCTTAAACGCGGCAAATACGACGCCCTCGGCTCCAACTGGAACCAACCTGGAGCAGAATCTCGTGGCACAGGTTCCCGAGCAGGACGGAGGCCGCACTCAAGTCAATCTCCTGACGTGGGTTCTGAATTCGGTGGGGCTAGTTTCAGTGAATTCTTCGAGCAACTGTTTAACTCGAACCGGGGTGGCCGATCGG
Source organism: Verrucomicrobiota bacterium (assembly GCA_008933045.1). Taxonomy (GTDB): domain Bacteria; phylum Verrucomicrobiota; class Verrucomicrobiia; order Limisphaerales; family SXQI01; genus SXQI01. The sequence goes on along the minus strand of WBXJ01000023.1, from coordinate 1,985 downwards.
GTTCAGCCCATAATGGTCAGACTGACTTTTCAGCCCAAGGTCAGGATGTTGAAGCGGAGATTTTGATCACTTTGGAAGAAGCTTCTCGCGACTCCATTAGACAGGTGACGTTGAGAAGGATGATCGCTTGCTCGAAATGCCAAGGCAAACGCGTTGTAGGCCCCAGTGCGTGCTCAGTTTGCGGAGGATCAGGAGCAACCGAACAGACTGTCTCACATAAAGTCAAAATATCGGCTGGTGTGCGCGAAGGCCAAAAACTCCGCCTCACCGGCCAAGGTGAACCTGGGAGTCAGGGTGGAAAAGCGGGGGATCTTTACCTCCTCGTCCGGTTTGCTAAACATCCGGAGTTCGAGGCTCGCGGGGATGACTTGTATCACACCTTGGAAATCGCGCCTTGGGAAGCCGTGCTGGGTGGCAACATCAGTGTGCCAACCTTGGAGAAACCCGTGAATATTCGCCTCCCGGCAGGAACTCAAAACGGTCAAAAATTAAGGGTGAGAAACAAGGGGTTAGCCACTCGCGAAGGGCAACACGGAGATTTGATCGTCGATGCGCATATCGTCATTCCTACACAAACCGAACCTAGCCAACGGGAATTATGGGAAAAACTAGCCGAGACATCCAATTTCAATCCCCGAGAGTAAACCCAACCTCCAATAATTCAGATTTAAACCAGCACGCCGAATCCTAAAAACACCTTCGATACGTTGACTTGGGTGAAATTCATCCTATGATTACGACCATGGTTGGCCCCGACAAAAGCAGTGCCCGCGACAAGTTTCTCAAGTTTTTAGGGACAAAGAACTTGCGAATCACTTCGCAACGGCAGGCTATTGTGGATTCGGTCTTTAGCACTGAGGAGCACTTCACCGCAGAACAATTGCTCAATTGGTCTCGCGCTCGGGACAAATCCGTTTCGCGTGCCACAGTCTACCGGACGCTACCCCTGCTGGTGGAAAGCGGAATGGTTCACGAGATGGATTTCGGTAAGGATTACAAATTCTACGATCCTAACTACGCGAATCATCCCAACCACAACCATATCATTTGTCAGGACTGTGAGAAAATTGTCGAGTTTGAGAGCGAGAAGATCGCCAAAATCGAGAATGAGATCAGTCAAAAGCTCGGCTTTTCAGTTGCCTCTCAACGACTGCAAATCACCGGCAACTGCGAGGAACTCAAAAAGATGGGTGCTTGCAAAAACCACACCTGTTCGACCCACGACCACTGATCTCGTTCAGTGCGCTGTCTTCTTTTTTTCTAAACCGACCTCACGCAATCGGTGGGTATATTCTAACAACCGTTCGTAAGCTTCGTCCTTAAGCTTCGATTTCCTTTTCATCTTTAACATCCAATCCTGCCATTCCGTCACGGAGTAATTCTCGGGAGGGTACAGCTTGTGACACTTGGCGCACTTGGCTAGATACAGTTTTCTTGTTTCCTTCGAAACTGGATCAGCCGACGCCGTGACGGCTTGAATTCCTAAGGAGGACAGAACCAAGCCCAACACGAGAATATTTGCCAGACGGAATGGCCGACGCATGGTTTAGAAATCGAGCCCGAAACCTAAGCGAACGTTGACTCGTTCGAGGTCGTTGAGCACCAAATGTGGATTGTTGTCGGTGTCATTACCAAAATTGGTTCCGTAAATCTGTGGCATGACCGAAAGGAGGCCCCAGAATCTCTCATTTCGATAACTGACCACTGGCCCGACGAACAACGCTGAATAACTTGCTTCTTCGTATTCTGGAAATGCAGTGACGTCTCTGGCTTCGAGGCCCAATGTCCAACGCTTCCCAATGGATCGAGCCAGACCTGCGGTAACAGCGGCCTTTCCTTCAGTAGCATTAAGGTTCTTTTCCCATTCAGTCTCGTGAATGAAATTAACGGCCCATATCCATTCGCCGATTCGGTTTCCGAAAATCAGTTTCTGTTCCAATTCGATCTCGTCTCCTGCGAAAGTCGGCTCGATATACAGGGTCATT
>WBXJ01000022.1 GCA_008933045.1 Verrucomicrobiota bacterium | reverse complement strand
GATGCTGCGCTCGTAGATCTCGATTTTTCTGGAAAACTCGATCTGTTGACGGTCACCGCACGAACGAACGACCTGCGATTGTTCAGGAATCTTGGTAATTTCTTGTTCAAGGATATCACTGCCACTTCTGGCATCCCAACCACGCTCTCGATTAGTGGCAACCTGGCTGTAGAGGATTGGAATAGCGACGATTTGATGGACATCATCGTGGCTCGACAGGGAGAGGCTCCCCTGCTGATGCAGAAAATTCGAGGCGGATCTCTCACAGCGACAAACACAGGCAACCCTTGGCCTAGAGGACAAGTTTTTGCGGCAGGTGATTTGAATAACGATCTCCGTGCGGATCTGGTGGTCCTCATGGATCGACAGCTTTCGATTGCCTTCGGTGGTTTGAAAGAAAACCAACTCCTGCCAATCCCTCCGAGCTTAGTTACTTCGATAGTTCTGGTGGACTACGACAACGACGGTTGGTTAGACATCTGCACCGTAGGCGATGGGCTGCACGTTTATAGAAACCTCGGAACTTCAGGGTTTGAGGATCAAACTTCAGTTCTCGGTCTCGCCAAAATCCAAGGCTTAATCTCAGAGGTTCACTTCGCAGATTTTGATCAAGATGGAGACTCAGATTTGTTGGTAGCTCCCGCCTTGGGAGGTTTGCAGCTTTGGCGCAATGAAGGTGCGCAAGTCAATCGTCAATTGAAAGTGAGACTCGTTGGAAACCGCTCAAACTCCAGTGGAATCGGCGTCAAGGTTGAGACTCGAACCGGTGGACTGCGGAATACTCGCACCGTCTCCAAGCTCCCCATTGAAATCGGCGTTGGACGATTTGAGCAATTGGATGCGGTGACTGTGCATTGGTTTAATCTTTCTGTGCCGTCGCTGGATCAACACGTCGAGAAGGGCCCGATCACGTTAACGGAACTTATTTTGCCGGAGGGTTCCTGTCCTTACCTCTACGTTTGGGATGGAGAAAGGTATCGTTTTGTCACCGATATTCTCGGATCCGCCCCACTCGGTCTGCCAGCAGTCGAAGGTATCTACATCGATGCGGATCCATTTGAATATGTGTGGCTCGGCAACCGTGAGACATTTCGGCCTCGAAACAATCATTACGAAATTCAACTGACTGAGGAACTACGGGAGGTGCTCTATTTAGATGAGGTGAAGCTTTGCGTGGTTGATCATCCCCGAGGCACCGAAGTGCATTCCACCAGCAAGCTTCGATCTCGCAAACCTTATCCCGTTCCGGAGTTGGTCACTGTCGGGAATCCGCGCATGTTGCTTGATGCCACGGATCTCGAAGGTAAAAACATCACGGCTACGTTAAGTAAAATCGATGGGCAGATGATTTCACCCCGTTCATTACGATCGCCTCAATTGAGAGGACTTGCTGAATTGCATGGCATCGTTCTTGATTTTGGTTTGCTCGACTCGGAGCGACCGCTTGTTCTGGCATTAACCGGGTGGCTGCGCTTCGGGGGTGGTATGGCGAACATGGCTGCTTCGCACGACGCCTCCCTTCCCTTCCCATTTCCTGTGCTCGAAGTCGAAACATCGCAGGGAGAATGGCAACGCCTCGAAATCGATGTAGGCGCACCTGCGGGGAAAACCAAGACAATTCTCATCGACCTCACCGGAAAGCTCCCGAAGAACGCACGGCGACTCAAACTAACGGCAGGTTTCGAGATCCACTGGGATCGCGCCGCACTGTTCGATCGAGTGAGCAACGCCGAGACGCGCATCGTCAAACTCTCTCCCACACGAACCGATCTTCACTGGCGAGGGTTCAGCGAGTTTGCCAATCTACCCCCAAGCCAACCCTTGACACCGATCTACGATGCAGTTTTCCAACAACCCTTTTGGCGAATTACGCCCTCGGGTTGGGCGACACGATATGGTGAAGTCGATGCGTTACTTGAAAAACGCGATGACGCATTAGTTCTCGTCTGCGGAGGAGACGAACTCACGTTGCAATTTGCGGCTAATCAGATTCCGACTCCATCTGAGGGCAGGCAGCAAAATTTTTACCTCTACGCAGATGGTTGGGACAAAGATTCTGATTTTCACGTCGTCACAGGAACTCAAATCGAACCGATTCCTTGGCATGGCATGAATGATCAACTACTGGGTCGCGAACCTCTGCCTGAGGGTTACGACACGAGTTGGAAAACCCATTGGAACACCCGTTGGGTCGGTGAAAAAACACTGAGCACTCGTGCTTCAGCAAAAGACGGACGGGCTCCAGTCAAACGCTGAGAATCACCTGCGGTCTATCCATTGATTGAGCTCATGATGGGCGGGGATTCCTTGTAAAATAGCAATTGTTTCACCAATCAAGTAGAGTGAGCCAGCGACTAGAGTCAAAGGGGAATCGACTGTCGCGGCCAATGCTTCGGCCATTGACCCAACAGGGACAATCGAACAATTTGGGAAAATGGGTTGGAGAAATTCGGACAATTGAATCGCAGGGACAGTGCGAGAATTAGGAACAGAAACTGTGATGATCCTTATAGCCACGGCGGCTAACTCTCGAGCCATGATTCGCCACTCTTTGTCCTGAAGGATGCCCAAGATGACTGTGATTTGCTGATCGCCAAACTCCTCCCTCACTGCCTCACAAAGAGATCGCACTCCTGCTGGGTTGTGGGCTCCATCGAGTAGAATCTGCCGTCCATTCTGAGTCGTCACAATCTGTAATCGACCCCACCACACGGTGTTCCTCAAGCCTGTTTCTACGTGCTTTTGTTCGACATGATATTTCTGGTTCAACTCGAAAACCGCCTGCACAGCTAAAGCCGCATTGTAACGTTGAAATCGTCCGATCAACGGCAGGCGCAGTTCACGAAACCAGACTTGAGATTCGAGCCGCTCAGGTTGGCAGACGTTGAGCGGGGCTTGGTTAATTTTTGCCACCTCTTCAATCACCTGATGGACATCCTCGGACACGGGGCCGATCAACACCGGTATTTGAGGCTTAATAATTCCAGCCTTTTCGAATGCGATTTTAGGTAACGTTCTTCCCAACCAATTCTCGTGATCTAATTGAATATTGGTAATGACGCTGAGCAACGGTGTCACAATATTGGTAGCATCCAACCGACCACCCAGCCCTGTCTCCCAAATGATGATGTCGGGCTTCTGGTCAGCGAAATGACAAAGAGCCATTAAAGTGACAAACTCAAAAAAAGTAGGCTGGTTGTTTGATCCAAGAGTTTCTGCCAACGGTTTTAACCGGAGCACTCCTGCGATGACTTCCTCCTCGGAAATATTTTGACGGTTTATTTGAATCCGTTCCGTGAACGAAACGAGATGAGGTGATGTGTAGAGAGCCGTGCGAAACCCAGCCGTGCGAAAAATGCTCTCCAAAAAAGCACACGTCGATCCCTTGCCGTTAGTACCTGCGACGTGGATAAATTTTAAATCCTGATGAGGATTTCCGGCTAATTGACTCAACTGTTGGATTCTTTCCAACCCAAGCACCATCCCGAATTGTCCCAACGACTGAACGTAAACAGTGGCTTCCGCGTAGGTCATGAAAGATGAGCACCTCCCTCGGGATCATTGGTCGAGGGATCGAGTGCGCTTACGTGGGACGTTGGTGCATAGCTACCTGACAAGCGGCGATAAACGCTCGGAATAACGGATGCGGGGCATTCGGCTTGCTGAGAAACTCGGGATGATACTGGCTCGCCATGTAGAAGGGGTGGTCCTTCAACTCGATGAGTTCTACAAGGTTATTATCTGGGCTCGTTCCAGAGAACACGAAGCCTGCTTGCTCGAATTGTTCGCGGTAATCGTTATTGAATTCATAACGATGACGGTGACGTTCGTTAACTAGGAACGCACCATAAATATGGGCCGCCTTGGATCCTATTTGCAATTGGCACGGATGGGATCCCAATCGCATGGATGCACCTTTGTGTGAAACATTCATCTGCTCACTCAGTAGCGAAATCACTGGGTGCGGCGAATTCGGATCGAATTCCGTTGAGTTAGCTCCAGCAAGTTGCAGGACATTCCGGGCAAACTCAATTGTCGCAATTTGCATGCCCAAACACAGACCAAAATAAGGCATCTTTTTTTCGCGAGCATATTTAGCAGCGAGAACTTTACCCTCGATCCCACGCTCTCCAAACCCTCCTGGAACTAAGATGCCAGTCAAACCTCGCAACGCTTTTTCTGCGCCAAATTTTTCGATTTCTTCGGATTCAATTTTTTCGATGGCGACCCCGCAATCATTAGCCACGCCGCCATGGATGATCGCTTCATAAACAGATTTGTAAGCATCCTGCAGCTCAATATATTTACCAACGACACCGATCCGAACGCGGTGCTGCGGAGCCACAAGTTTACGGATAATTTCCTGCCAATTCATCATGTTAGCAGGAGGGGCCTCAATCCTCAGGATATTGCAAACCAGATCATCCATCCGTTCGCGTTGTAACATCAACGGAACTTCATAAATACTATGATCCACATCCTTTTCCTCGATCACCGCATCGTAAGGAACGTTACAAAAAAGTGAGATTTTTTGACGAAGCTCCTTGTTCAACGCTTGCTCGCAACGACAAACGAGAATGTTCGGTGCAATACCGATTTCACGCAATTTAGCAACAGACTGTTGGGTGGGCTTGGTTTTAAGTTCCCCAGCAGCTTTGATGAAGGGAACGTAGGTCATGTGGATGAAACAGACGTTCGTTGGCCCAACATTCAGTGCAAATTCCCGGATCGCTTCCAAAAAGGGTAGACCCTCGATATCTCCCGTCGTTCCACCAATTTCGGTAATAACGATATCCGCCTTAGAAAGCTCACCCACCTCAACGATCCGTTTTTGAATCTCATCGGTAACATGGGGAATGACCTGAACCGTCTTGCCGAGATAATCACCCCGCCTCTCTTTATCGAGAACCGTCTGATAAACCTGTCCACTCGTCAGGTTGTTTTTACGCGAAAGCTTGGTGTGAGTGAATCGTTCGTAATGTCCTAGATCGAGATCCGTCTCCGCACCATCATCAAGCACGTAAACCTCGCCGTGCTGATAAGGGGACATCGTTCCAGGATCTACATTGAGATAGGGGTCGAATTTTTGTAACGTGATTTTGAGACCTCGATTTTCAAGGAGAGTGCCGAGGGCAGCCGCCGTCAGACCCTTCCCCAAGGAACTCACCACACCGCCTGTAACAAAGACATATTTCATACTGACGCTCTTAAAATCGCTTCGACGCGCTCGATATCGGCCGGAACATCTACCCCAATACTATCGTAATCCACGGTGACAACCGCGATTTGGATACCGTGTTCTAACGCCCGCAACTGCTCCAATTTTTCCGCGTGTTCAAGCGGAGAAACTGCGTGACGAACCAAACCCAGCAATGTCTCACGTCGATAACCGTATATTCCTAAGTGTTTTAAAAAAGGAAAGGCCACCAACAGTTCTGCTGACGAACGATCGGCGGCATCCCGTACGTACGGAACGGTACGGCGAGAGAAATATAAGGCTCGCCCGGCCTGATTGACAACGACTTTTACCGTGTTCGGATTGTCCAACTCCGCCAAATGGCGAATCCGAGTTGCAGCGGTAGACATTTCGTTCTGATCCAATGCACCTGCCACGGCATCAATTACTCTGGGATCAATTAAGGGTTCATCCCCTTGGATATTGACTATAGCCTCGCACAACCGTCGCGCTGCCACCTCCGCAATTCGATCAGTGCCGCTCGGATGATCCGCGCGGGTCATCTCCACTGCACAAAACTCCGCTGCGACCTCTGCAATGCGTTCATCATCCGTCGCTACCACGACTTCCGCAAGGGATCGAGCCTTTTGACACTGCTCAACAACTCGTTGGAGAAGCGACTTTCCTGCGATGCGCTCGAGCGGTTTTCCTGGAAATCGAGTTGACCCAAAACGGGCGGGAATAACACCAATAATACGCATCAAACAATCCTACCTTAAATCCAACAAAAGGACAATGCGCGTTGGGTCCAAAACCATTCCGAGCACATTTAATTTGCCCCAAACCAAAGCCGATTTGAGGAACAACGATTAGCCCGCAGTGAGTGCGGATCGTGCGTCTTCTCCGGTTGCGGATTTTTCCATATAATAATCGTAGTTGCCGGGAAAAGACACGACACGGCCTGCATTGACATGGAGGACTTTTGTAGCCAGATGCCGAATAAAATGAACGTCATGTGAGATGAATACCAACGTTCCCTCGTAGCGTTCCAGTGCCAGGGTGAGGGACTCAACCGTCGTGATATCCAGATGAGTCGTAGGTTCGTCCATGAGCAGCAGATTCGGCGGATCAACCAGAAACTTCACAAGGTTGAGCCTGCTTTTTTCTCCACCACTCAGGACTCCGGTAAGTTTGTAAATTTCTTCTTTTCGAAACATGAACGAGCCAAGTATCCCTCTTGCCTCATCCTCACGCAGCGCGGGAGCACTCGCCAACACCTCATCAAGAACCGTTTTTTCAAGATCGAGCGTGTCTGCACGATGCTGGCTGAAATATCCGATCTTGGCGTTGTGACCAAGTTTACGTTCGCCCTGCTGAAACCCCACGACGCCTGCAAGAATTTTCAGCAAGGTCGATTTCCCCGCACCATTAGGCCCGATCAAAACAGTCCGTTCACCACGTTCGATTTCGAGGTCAAGCCCCGCATAAACCCGATGCTGCCCGTAGGCCATGTGAACGCCTTCGAGCGTCACCGCCCTCTGCCCTCCTCGAGGGGGTGGTGGAATTTGAAACCGGAACGGCTTGCGAGGTGCTAAAGGCTTTTCGATCAACTCAAGTCGCTCAATCTGTTTGAGTTTGCTCATCGCCTGAGAAGCTTTAGATGGAATCGCGCGGAACCGATCTGCAAATTCTTGCAGGGCCTGAATCTCCTTCTGCTGGTTTTTATAGGCGGCCAACTGAGTGTCGTAATTTGCTTCCCGTTGCCGAAGGAAATCGGAGTAGTTTCCAGCGTATCCTAAAAGTTTCTTTTCGTAGATTTCATGAACCTGAGTCACCACTTCATCCATGAATTGGCGGTCATGGGAGATGAGTAACACGGCTCCAGAGTAATTCTTTAAGTAGTTTTGCAACCAAAGGAGAGCGAGCAAGTCCAAATGGTTCGTTGGCTCGTCAAGCAAGAGTAGATCCGATTCCATCAACAGAAGGCGTGCCAAATGGGCCCGCATAATCCACCCACCGCTCATTTCTCGTGCAGGTCGCGCGAAATCCTTGTCCTTATATCCGAGGCCAGCGAGCATTTTTTTTGCCTTCGCTTCAGCTTGTGGATCGTTGAGCGCATCATGCTTTGCATGAGCTTCCATATACTCCGAACCCCTTACCTGACCCGCCAACTCGAGTTCGTGCAGTCGCTTTTCCAACCGTGGCAATTCGGTCGCACGTCCGGTGGCGACTTCAAGCACTGTCTCCTCACCCACCGCCTCGCCCTCCTGTGGGAGAAACCCGACCGTTGTCCAAATGTCCCTATCCAAAGTTCCCTCATCAGGCTCGGTTTTTCTGAGGATGATTGAAAACAAGGTAGATTTACCGGCACCGTTAGGGCCGACGAGGGCCACGCGGTCACCATAATTGATTTGCAGGCAAGCATTCTCAAAGAGTGTTCGCCCGCCTAAAGACATTTTTAAGTCGCTAATTGTCAGCATGAAAACGGAGGGCCAAAAGGCGCAAAAACTTGGGTAAAAACTACGGAAAGCACCACACGCTCATCGAAGCTTTAGGCAGCCGACCGGCTTGACCTACGCAAACAACGATATACGAGAATTGCAAAATGACCAGATAAACTCACTCGAACGCTTGAGCAGCCGGGAGAATTCGGACACGGCTTGAATCCACAATGATCGGGTAGCGTTCGATCAGCTTGTCTTCCACGAGGATTTCCACTGGCTTGGTTGAGTTGTATGTAATGGGAGAAGGGCTATTCGCAATGATTGATTTTTGCAATCCTTCGGCGTCCTTGGTCACCACAACAATCCGAGGCATCTTGGAACCAATATGCCGTTTAATCGCCGCATTGACTTGCGCGAGGGAAAGTTTCTTCATCGTTTCTCCAATGTAATCCACGAAGCTTGGGGTTCCGTAATAACGACTATCGAGTTGATAACCCAGGTTCGCATCGGTTGTCTGCGTAAGGATTCCGGCAAACTTCGTCAGAAACATCTTCGTGGCCTCGAAGTCCTCCTTGGAGAGCCCGTTCTTGACCAACTTGTCCCACTCGAAGAGGGCCGCTCGCAAGGCGAAGTGACCGTGCTCGGGTTGCACCGGACGTATCCAGATTTGAAAAATCTGCTGTTGCCGAGCAAGGTTGGGCTCGGGTTGGAACAGGAACATCCCTCGTGGAAAATACTCGATGTAGGAGTAATCACCATAATTCAGACCTCTCGCCTCCCTCAACTGCTGGTACAAATGGCTGTTGCTCGACCGATGTTGACCAAAATAATAAGACGCCACTAAGAGAGCAGGATAATCAGGATCTCCACGTTTCACGGAGATAGGAAAGCCAATTGAAATCCCCGTGGAACGAGTCTCTCGTTGCAGGATGTCGATTTCTATCCCCTGCCTGAGTTGGGGTTGAGGAATTCGCAACGCAGGGATCATCTCTGACTTGGGCAGAGCATCCGCTAGCGAAACCACGCTGGGGCTGAAATCCACGGGTAATCCTCGAGGAACGGAAGCAGCCACGGTCAGGTTCGCAGCCGTATAATATCGGCGGTAAAAAGCGTTCACATCCGCCAGAGTAATTTTCTCCAACGAACGCACCGTGCCTTGATTGTGATGCCCGTAAGGATGCCCACGATAAATGATGTTGTAGAGGTGTTCCTTCCCCAACTCTTCGTCATTTCCGTTGCTGAGAGACACCTTAAGATAGTTAATCGCGTCCTCTTTAAGTCGTTTAAAATCATCCTCTCGAAACCCGGGCTGAGTGAGCATTTCGGTGATCAACACCCAGTAATCTTTCAGCGTTTCAAGATGCGAAGCCGCCGTGAACAGGGTCATCTCTTTGTCCACTTGCGATTCAAAGGACGCCGACATCGGATAAAGGCGTGTGACAATCTCCTCGTAGCTTTGTTTTTTTGATCCACCTTTTGCCAACATCGCTGCGGTCAAACTTGCGAGACCTTCCTGACCTGCGGGATCAAGTGCGGCCCCTACGCGAAACAAAATACGAGCGCGATAGATCGGTGCTGAAGTCACCTCGGAAATCTCAACATGTGCCCCTGCCCTCTTGGCTGGTGTTGGCTGCGATTGAGCCAGAACACTAGTGCCTAACACGAATAAAACAGTGAAAGTTTTGAGTAGTCTAAACGAATTCATGTTCACTTAGTCTCCTTGGTCGCAACGGTTTTTGTTGTTAATGTCACCACTACTTTTCCCTGCGCATTCAAGTATTTGAGGGTCATGCTTCGGATATCTTCTGGAGTGATTCCCCTGTAAACTTCAAAAACTTTATTCACCGTATCGGGAGTGCCTGCGAGTGCGATGTAAGGAGCGAGAAATCCCCCGATGGCGTTACTACTATCCAACCCTAATGCCGTTCCGTATCGCATCCGCGAGCGTGTATCGTTGAGTTTTTGAATAGGAATCAGTTCGCTCGAAAACTTTTTGATTGTTCCCGCAATCTGCTCCTCGACATAAGGCAAGTCCACTGGGTTTTTAACGCGCACATAAATGGAGAAAAGCTCAGGATCCATATGATCCTCAAAATCAACCGCGAGCATATCTACTTTCTGTTCTTTCAGAACCAACTTTTGATGAAGCTCCGAATCCTCGCCAAAAGCGATCGGGGCTAGAAAATCGAGTGCTGCCTTATCCTTCTGAGTGTCAGAGTAGGCCGGACCGCGAAAGGCGACCAGAAGGTAAGGCAAGGTAGGTGAAGGCCAGTCAAGATGCGCTCGTTTTGGGCCTGTTGGAAGGGGTTCCGCAGGTATTTCAGGATGATGATTTCCGGCCTTCCAATCGCCAAAATACTTTCGAGTCAACTCGAGTGCACGAGGTTGATCAATCGCACCTACCAGCAAGATCGTGCAATTCTCAGGTCGATAATACCTTTGATAAAACTGAAGACTGTAATCGTATTCGTTGGGCATCCCCTGAATATCCTCCACGAAGCCCATCGTGGTGTGTTTGTAAGTATGGCGACTGAACGCCGTGGCCCTAGTTAGCTCGTTCAGCTTACTCACGGGGTTTGCGCTGTTTTTATTGTACTCGCCGAGAACCGCTAAAGTCTCCGTTTTATAGACAGGAACCGCGTATTTTAAACGCTGAAACCGATCCGCTTCGAGTTTCATGATGGGATCCAAATCCTCCTTCGCAAAAAGTTGATGATACACTGTCCGATCGTCGGAAGTGTAGGCATTTCCCTCAGCACCGGCTCGTTTCATGATGGAATCGCGTTGTTCTGGAGTAAAATTCTCGCTCCCACGAAACATCATGTGTTCGAAGAAATGGGCAAACCCACTTTTCCCAGCCTCCACCTCATTGCGCGACCCCGTGCGGACGACAATGTAAAGTGCCACCAGTTTTTGGTTCTCAAGGGGCACTGTGACCACCTGTAATTGATTGGGAAGCCTATCCACCGAATACGGGTACGGGAAAAACTTAGCATCTTCCGCCCACGAAATTATTGAGGCCAAGGAAACTAATAGTCCCAAAACAAGCAACATCACTCGCTTAAACATGTTTGGCATCATAAGGAAACGACGTAAATTTGCAAATCCTGACACAAATTAGTTCCTTCCCGATCCCTAGAACGCCTAGTTCCCAAGAATGCCTTACTAAGGCTGCAAGTGCCATTTCTCTGCGAATCAACAGGGCAGAATTTTGACATTGCGTTTAGGTCGCTTTTGTCCTGTCAATTATGGGGATGCACTTGAAATACATTCTAAGCGTTTTGCTGTTGTTAAATTCTGTGGCAACAGTCGTGGTTGGAGCTGACCCCGCTGCCGTAGAAATGGCCCAAACGGCTAACCAGTTTCTGCAAGCATTGGCTCCTGAACAAAAAGCGAAAGCTACCTACCCTTTGACCGATCCTGAACGGGTTAATTGGCATTTTATTCCCAAGGAACGCAAGGGTCTTCCGTTGAAGGAAATGACTCAAGCCCAGCGTCATTTGGCCACGGGTCTCATGGCTAGCGGCCTCAGTTCCAAGGGACTGATCAAAGCCACGACGATCATGAGCCTTGAGCAGATTTTGTTGGAGATCGAGCAAGGCAAGGGTCCCAAGCGCGATCCAGAGATGTATTTCATCACTATTTTTGGTGAACCCAAGGAGGCTGGCACTTGGGGTTGGCGGGTGGAAGGTCACCATCTTTCTCTGAATTTTACGGTGGTGGAAGGTCAAGTTGGATCGGTCACTCCTTCTTTCATGGGAACCAATCCGGGTGAAGTGAGGATCGGCACCCGCACGGGGTTGCGCACACTCGCCGGCGAGGAAATCATCGCACGGGAATTAGCCAAATCTTTAACACCCGAACAACGTGCAGCTGTTATTTATACGAACACAGCCCCGGCGGATATCATCACCTCGGCGGATCGAAAAGCCCGCGTTTTAGAACCCAAAGGATTGATCGCCTCGAAATTGACTGCGACCCAGCAACAACTACTTTGGTCGGTCATCGCTGAATATGTGGGGCGTGCTCGGCCAGAAGTCGCGACGGCAGAGTTGGCCAAGATGCGAACGGCTGGAGTTGGCCAAATCCATTTCGCGTGGGCTGGATCTACCGAAGTGGGTCAGGGCCATTATTACCGCATCCAAGGCCCAGGATGGCTGTTGGAATACGATAATACTCAAAACAATAACAACCATGTCCACGCAGTTTGGCGCGACCTGAAAAACGATTTCGCTGACGATCCTCTAGCCCGCCATTATTCACGCGAACATCCAACGAAGTAACCTACCGATTGTCATGGTGGTAATAGATGAGACGACCTTCGCGGTCGGGCAGCGGCATGAAGTGGTGATTGCGGACTTGGCCTTCGGGGGCGAAGGGGTGGGGAGACTTGGAGAGTTTGTTGTTTTTGTCCCTTTTGTCATCCCCGGAGAAACCGTTGAGATTGAATTGCTGGAGGTAAAAAAAAGGTTTGGACGAGCCCGTTTGGTGCGAGTCATTCATGCCTCCAAAGAACGGGTTGATCCCCAATGCCGTTACTTTGGGGACTGCGGAGGATGTCAGTATCAGCACATCGATTACTCTGCGCAGTTACGCTTCAAGCAGAAACAAATCACGGATTTATTTGAACGAATCGGTGGATTTAAAACCACCGCTATTGATCCTGTTGTCCCCTGCCCTGCGCCCTACGGTTACCGCAACCGAATAATGATTCGCACCCAATGGAACAAGCATAAACAGGGCTTGGAAATTGGTTTCGTTCGCACCGAAAATAAATGGGTCGTTGATATCGAAGAGTGTAAAATCGCGGAACCTACACTCAATGAGGAAATCAAATACGTACGAGCTCACCCTCCCCATAAAGGGGGTTTGAAAGTTGTGCTCAGGATCCCTCCCGCAGGATGGGTCGTGCCGAAGGATTCATTTTTTCAGAATAATTTTCACCTTCTTCCTCAGTTGGTCGAAGGAGTGCGCAGGTCTGTGAAAGCTGGTGGTGTCCGCCATCTGATTGATGTCTACTGTGGAGTGGGTTTTTTTGCTTTGGAACTTGCAGATATCGTTGATCGATTCGTTGGCGTCGAACTTGACCGTTTGGCGATCAATGCCGCACGCCAAAATGCCCTTAGTCGAGGCGTGACCAACGGTGAATTCGTGGATGGAGATGCCCAACTGTTACTTCCTCGGCTACTGGAAAAATTTCCGGCAGCGCAATCCGCAGTCATCCTAGATCCTCCTCGCGTCGGTTGTCCTCCTGAAAGCATCGAACTCCTACGACGTGTGCGACCGGCCCAAATTATTTACGTCTCTTGCCACCCTGCCACTCTGGCGCGTGACCTGAAGCTCCTCTGTGAAGGAGGCTTGTATGAACTTTCCCGACTGACACCCTACGATATGTTTCCTCAAACACAGCATGTGGAGTGTGTGGCAGACCTTCGTTTCAATCCCGATGCGGTTTTTGTTTGCGAAAACAACACAGCCGTAGATTGTTTGAGTGTAACGCGCGTTTAACGAGTCCAACCGGAAGAATCAGGTTGCCGCTGACCTTGAGTTTTGTTGAATTAAATGACAGTTTTGCCCCTATGCCTGAAAAAACTTTCACCCAAGTGAACCGCCCTCAGCGCGAGTTGTATGAAAAAGGCAACGTCGCTATGAACAAGGCCAATTGGGACTACGCCTTGGCAATCTACGGCCAGGTGTTGATCGATGAGCCGGCTTTTTACGAATGCCGAGAGGCCCTACGTGCCGTTCAGATCAAAAAACACGGTGCAGGAACAGGCTTCTTCAAGAAAATGATGGGGACTGCCGGCAGTTCGCCACAAATTGTCAAGGCGCAGTTCGCGCTCCGCAATAACCCTACTGAGGCTTTGACGATCTGCGAACAAATCCTCAACGAAAACCCCAGCAGCACAGCAGCTCACAAAATCATTGCCGAAGCGGCTCTCGCTTTAGATTTTCCCAAAACGGCTGTCCTCTCCCTTGAGATCGCGCTGAAATCTTCACCCAAGGATCGTGAGTTAGCGTTGCGCTTGGCCGAAGCTTTGGCTCGCCTTGGAAACATCAACCGAGCCGAAACAATCTACGAAGAATTGCTCAAAGTTACTCCGTACGACCCTGAGATTTCTCAACTCATCAAGAATCTTTCTGCACAACGTACCATGAAGGAGGGACGTTATGATGAGATTGGTAATACGGTGACCTCTTACCGTGATCTGCTGAAGGATAAAACGGAGGCGGTCTCGTTAGAGCAATCCAATCGTGAGGTAAAGGATGAGGATATCGCACTACGCCTCATCCACGAAAACGAGCAGAAGTTAGCTCAAGAACCCAACGATTTAAAGCGCCTGCGAACCATCGCTGAACTTTATAAACAGCGTAAGGATTATGCCAACGCGATCGCCTATTATGAGAGAATCCACGCTTTGGATGAAGGCGTCGATCCCGCGACAGAACGGGCCCTGTCAGATATTCGCATCCGGCAACTGGATGAAGCAATCGCCGCTTTGGATCCAACCTCTGAGGATCATTCAACCCAGTCAGCGGTTCTTCAGGAAAACCGTACAGCTCTGGTTTTGGATCATGCGAAAAAACGGGTCGAGAAATATCCCACTGATTTGCAACTCCGGTTTGAATTAGGAGTGCTGTATTTTGAGAACGGCAAAATAGGCGAGGCGATTCAGGAACTTCAGAAGGCACAGTCGAACCCGAACCGTCGCCTGCAAGCGATGAATTATCTCGGACAAGCTTTTTCAAAACGTAACATGAACGATTTAGCAGCACGCACGTTCCAAAACGCACTGAAAGAAAAAGCTGTGTTCGATGAGGAGAAAAAGAGCCTGATCTACATGCTCGGTTGCGTCCTAGAAAAAATGAGTAAAAAGGAGGAAGCCATGGATCAATTTAAACAGATTTACGAAGTGGACATTGGCTACAAGGATGTGTCCGCGAGGGTAGATGCCTATTATTCCGGTATCTAAAATTGCCAACTAGAAGAATCTGCGGAGACGCCACAACGAAAAAGCACTGACCCCATGGGGTCAGTGCTTTTTATTGTAATTTTAATGGGGCCTATCAACGCTGAATACGTGCGCTCCCACCCTTCATAACGTGGGTAACTTCTTCCAACGTCACCATTGAAGTGTCCCCGCGTGTTGTTTGCAACATCGCACCGTGAGCCGCACCGAAGTCGACGACATCCTGAGGGTTCATGCCCGTGGTAAAACCGTAGGCAATACCGCTTGAGAATCCATCACCACCCCCAACGCGATCCTCGATTTCAAGATCCTTAAACTGACGAGCCTCATAAAACTGGCCGTCATAATAAAGAATCCCGCCCCAGTTGTTGATCAAACCACTCTTCACTTCGCGTAGCGTCGTACAAACTGCCTTGATGTGGGGATAAGCTTCAACGACACGTTCGACCATACGTTTATAGTTCTCGACCGGCAACTCCTTGAGGTTCGCATCCGTGCCTTCAACCTCAAATCCTAAAACCTTCTGAAAATCTTCTTCGTTTCCAATCAACACTTGAACGTTGTTGATGATGTTTTTTGTCGTCGCGATCGCCTGCTCGCTACTCCACAGCTTGGATCGAAAATTAAGATCGTAGCTCGTGATTGTCCCAGCCTCATTCGCCGCTTTCAAGGCCGTCGTGACCGTCGAAGCGCAGTCATCAGAAAGCGACGTAAAAATTCCACCCGTGTGCAACCATCGCACGCCATCCTGGGAGAATAATTTTTTCCAGTCGACGTCCGAAGGTTTCATGTTACTCGCCGAAGAGTTGCCACGGTCATACATTGTGACACTGGCCCTGACACCCGTCCCCACCTCGGTAAAATTAAGGCCAACCCGATTTTTTCGGCCCACGCCGTCAAATTTCTCAATGACCACATTTGACACATCCATCCCCATCGCCCGAGCATGATTGATCACAATCTTGGCCACGTAATTATCGGGGAGCTTGCTCACAAAACCTGTGCGCAGACCCAATCGAGCACACGCATAGGCAACATTGAACTCACCACCACCGACATCGACATCCAGCGTTTTCGCGAACTCGATTCGACCGTGACCGGGAGGCGAAAGGCGAACCATGCATTCGCCTAAGGACATCACGTCATATTTACATTCTGCGGCTTCACGTACTTTTATTGGCATAATAGAAACTATTTCAAACCGGATGCGATCGGGCCTTTTCAACAGGCACAGCGTCGTCTCGGTCAACCATCAAGGACTTCAAGGCTTGGACAAACTGACGTTGCTGTCAACTCTGGAGAAACTGAACTTTTCATAAAAACAAGTTGCGCGAACGCTGATAACCCGTAAGAGGTTAAGATGCTTTTGTTTCGTGAGAAAATCCCCGCTGAGTGGTTGCCCAAAGTTCTTGCCAACTTGCCCAGCGTTTTGGTCGATCACGCTCACCTTGAACGGAAGGCCGCCACCACTTCCATCAACCTTGAGAAATACCGCGATTTATTTCCTCGAGTGGACGAACTCAACGCCATCGCTATCGAAGAGTTGCAGCATTTTCAACTCGTCCTCGCAATACTCAAACGGCGGGGTATTCCATTTGGCCAACCCCAGAAAAGTCCGTGGATCACTGGGCTCATGAAGAGCATCCGCAACGGCGTTCGCCATCAGGTGATCGACCATTTGATTTGCTGTACGTTGATCGAAGGCCGGAGTTGTGAAAAATTTCAAATCCTCGCTGACGCCTTAAAAACTCTGGATCCTGAGTTAGCAACCTTTTACGCAAGCTTAGTTGAATCTGAAGGCAACCATTACGCAACCTACTACCTGATGGCAAAAGAGTTGGACGCAACAGAAACACAAACACGATTGAGTTTTTATCTTGATCTCGAGGCTGAACTTATCCGGTTGCCAAATCCCTTCCCAATGCTGCACTAGCGGATTAGGAGGCGATAATAACGAGTCACGGTTCCTGGAGATTCCACGAAGGTGATTGACCTCGACTCGGTGGGCACTAACCCCGTGGCGTTGGGATGATCCAGAAACGGCTTGGCTAGCGAATCTGTAAACTGCAGCGTGTAGATGCGGGCTGGATCAGCCAACCAAAAAATCTCGATTCCATCCTCGCCAACGGGGGTGATCGTGAGTGCTAGGGCATCCGACATATTAGGATCAGTCGCCAACCGGATGGAGAGCGGAGCCAATCGAACATTCCCGAACCCCGATCCGAGATAACCAGTATCAAGTTCTTGAATGATTTGATCCAGACTGCTTACCACTGGTGCCAACCCCACGACTGCCCCTACTCGCAATAACCCGCCCGGGTGCAATCCCAGCGAAGCTAATGGAATAGCAAGTTGTATAAAATCTGCATTCTCGTCTTCACGCTCAGTATTCAATTGAGGTGACCGATTAAACTGTTGAAGTTTGATCCCCGGAACGTTTGAAAAATTTGCGTCCAGAAAAAAAGCACCCTGCCCCGGTTGAAAGAATGGAACTGGACGTGTAAAATTGCGTCCCTGACCATCCGCAAACTCGTTCCCCAAAATGCAACCAATCGTTGGCGCAAAATTAGTGAACCCTAAATTTTCCAAAAAATCCAGACCATCAACTCCTTGATCCAACGGATCCACCAAACCGTTGCCCAAACCGGCGAGCGACGCAACTCCCGTTCGATCTGGATTCTGAAGGAACACGAAAATTGATTGCTCATTCTGAAGCATTGTCCGAGCGAAACCGACGTAGAGAAATCGAGCATCGTTGTTGAAATAAGCATCACCCAATCCTGAGAATCGGCCCAAAGCCGTCGGCACTGCTTCCCCTGTCAAAGTGAACCGCTGGCCAAAAATGTTGCCATCCGAATCGTTCGCGCCCTGTTCTGGAAATTCCGGTGTCGCCCAGACAGCACTGTATTCGCGTGGAACTGGTGGCGAGCGGTGAATCGTAAACTCGTCGAAAACGAGGCCGTTCATGTCCACCGCTCGCCCAACAAGTTTGTTCTCCTCAATTTGAATGTCCAGGCAATGGTATCGAGACCAGAATTGACTGCTGCCAAGCGCACGAGTCTGCATCGAATAAAGACTCGCACCACCACCGCCGCTCACGATTGAGATCACTCCATCCATCGGAGAGAATCGTTCGTAATTGTGGTCATGCGATGTCATCACCAGTTGGACACCATATTTTGAGGCGAGGGACCCGATCGATTGTTCGAGAGCTTTTACATCAGAAATACCATCCCGATTATAATCATCATACTGATGCGCGCTCGATGATCGCATGACATGATGGAAAAAAATAAACTTCCAAGGCTTCTGAGTCGTTGCCAAATCATTTTCCAACCACTGATACTGTTCAGATCCAGATTCGTAGCGGGCTCCCGCATCGGTGTCAGCATCTAGCTGAACGAAATGCGCAGACCCATGATCAAACGACCTAAAAAGTCCGATCCCGTCAGTAGCTCGGGTCATCGGTTTGAAAATATTGCGATACACATTCCGCCCTGAATTGTATGAATCGTGATTCCCCGGTGCATGCATGAAGGGGATGGAGTTGTTAAAGGTTCCATAGATGCTGAATATCCGCAGATCCAGAAGTTCATCCACGAGATAGGGGTAGATCAGATCCCCAAGATGGATTACAAAATCTCCGCGCAAATTTTTGACCTGTTTTGCGACTAAGAATTGTGGCAGATATCCGTAACCCGTATCTCCAAATACCGTAAAACGGAGCGACGTATTGGATGGGGAGAGCGTGCGGAATGAATAGAAAGGCGAAGATATCTCAGTCTCCCCGATTCCATTGATGACGCAATACTCATAGGAAGCACCACCCACCAAGTTCGTCAATAATACGTAATGATTCGTTCCGGGTGCCGTGGTAGGGATTCGCACGTGAAGATTGTCCTCTCTAACAACTTCCACTAAACCGGTTGTTGTAAGGCTCGTCTTCCAATGCAATAGCACTTGATTGCTCGACATATTCAGCAACACAGGGGCCCGAGTAAAGTTAGCAAACAATTCTGGAACCAACCACACCGACGGAGATGCAGGCGGTCCAGCATGATACTGAATCGCCAAAAGATTGGTTCCGGCTTTAATCAGCGATGCTTTCGCTGACAGGTCAATTTCTTCGACGGGCCGATAATATTGGTTGGTAAGCGGTTGTGAGAACGCAGGAACCAATCCTGCCGCCTGAGACACATTCACTCGGGCCACCTCGATCCCATTCAACCACACCACGAATCCATGTTGATACTCGGCTCGTAACGTGAGCAACTTCACTTTTTCCGGTTCCTCGACTGAAAAAAACTTACGGAATCTGACGGTGCCATTCGTGCCTCCGACCATCGGAACTCCAGTGAACTGGTAAGAGGATGTGCTAAAACCTGAGATGCCAGTCGTCCAACG
>WBXJ01000021.1 GCA_008933045.1 Verrucomicrobiota bacterium | reverse complement strand
GGAGGCACTTCTGAGGTTAACTGAAACCCCTGCATCGGTGGGTCAAATTATCAATGTGGGTAGCACCGAGGAGGTGAGCATTCTCGAGCTAGCAAAACGGGTGTTGGTCGCGACAAGTTCGAGTTCACCAATCATTTTACGACCTTACAAAGAAGCTTACAACACGGAGTTTGAAGACATGCAACGGCGTCGTCCTTGCATCGAAAAACTCCAGGCGCTGACGGGTTTTAAACCAACCGCCTGTTTGGATGAAATCATCCGCAAGACGGTGGCAGCCAGCACCGCTGGGTAGACCGATTTAGCGACGACGTTTTCGTCCGCCCGCAGGGCCAAAGTAATAACCACCCGACAATCTCACCTGCTTCACTTTTCGCTCGTGTGGCTTGAGTGCCCCAGGCTTATTTTCATCAAAGAGAGCCGTAAACTTGTAAGTAAAATCAGGCAGCTTCACTCGCTCAATCGGTGAGGTGATGTAACGTTCGATCGCCGCAACATGCTGGGCGTC
Source organism: Verrucomicrobiota bacterium (assembly GCA_008933045.1). Lineage (GTDB taxonomy): Bacteria > Verrucomicrobiota > Verrucomicrobiia > Limisphaerales > SXQI01 > SXQI01. The sequence continues at coordinate 18,575 of WBXJ01000021.1, read as the reverse complement.
TTCGGCTACCATCAGGGTAAAAGCATCCCCGTTCGACTCAGCGCGACCCGTGCGACCGATCCGATGGACATAATCCTCAGGATGTTGGGGCACATCAAAATTGATAACGTGACTGACCTTCGCAATATCCAACCCACGCGCAGCAATATCCGTCGCAACCAAGACTTCAAATCGGCCGTTACGGAACCCCTCGAGTGCCTGCTCACGTTCACGCTGAGTGCGATTTGAATGCAGAATCGCCACGGCATGATTGTTCTTTTTGAGCATCACTCCGATCCTGTCGGCGCGGTTTTTTGTCCGGCAGAAAACGATCACAGAATCATAATTGACGCGATCCAGAAGCGCACGCAGCAGGTCGCTCTTTTGATCTTCTGCCACGGGATAGATGACGTGCTTGACCGTCTCAGCGGGTGAGCGGCGGGCACCAATCTCAATCGTCTCCGGAGTACGCATTGCCCACTTAATCAGGCGCTCGATCTCGATCGGAACCGTGGCTGAAAAAAGCGAAGTCGTTCGTTCTTTCGGGCACCGTTCCACAATTTTGCGAACGTCCGGAAGAAACCCCATATCCAGCATGCGATCTGCTTCATCCAGCACCAAATGCTTGACCAAATCGAGTTTGCATGAGCCTTGGCCGATATGATCCAGCAGTCGACCTGGTGTCGCCACCACTACATCGACGCCGGTTTTCAAAGCATCATTCTGCTTTCCGTAACCAACTCCTCCATAGATCACTGCAACTTTCAGATTCGTAAAACGGCAATAATCACGCAACGCAGTCTCAACCTGTGACGCTAACTCGCGAGTCGGTTCAAGAATCAGGCACCGTGGCCCTTGGGGTTGATGCTGGCCAAGCTGCGAAAGAATGGGGAGCGCGAAAGCCGCTGTTTTTCCAGTGCCGGTTTGCGCACTGCCGATCACGTCAACCCCCTTCAACAACAAGGGTATCGCCCGCAACTGAATCGGCGTGGGGTCGGTGTAGCCCATCGCCTTCACCCCCTCCATCATGTTGCTTGATAATCCGAACGAACTAAAACTCATACCCCATCCTAAGCTGATTCCCCCCGATGCAAAGCCTGATTATTCACCCTGTCGGGTTTTCAGAGGTGGGGCGGGTTGTTCTAATCTAGCCCTCTGATTAGTTTCGTGATGGCTGCTACTGTTGCGTAGAGTAGGCCGTCTTCGACGTTTAATGGCTCACTGGTCATGTTTGCAGATCGGTTCAGAAAGACTCGAGAATCCCTTAGGTTTTCTAGGCGTCGGCGTTCGCTCTCCAGAGCTCGGCGCTCTTTCTCCATACCTCGAAGGTAGCCGCCTTTCTCGATATACTCGACGGCACGCCGCAGTTCGTTGAGGTCGAACCAGGTTCCGTGATGACGGCAAGTGTCAACGATCACCCCTGAATAACGGGCGAAATTGTTACGTGCCATCATCTCGGTGCATTCCGGACACCGTCGATAAAGGATCTTTTCTTCCCCGGCTGTAATTTCGGGTATCGGGATGGTGGAGAGGATCGTGGCTTGCTGCTCCGAGTTGCGGCAAACTTCCTCAAAGGTTGGATTGTTTAACCAGACTCCCTGGCATTGGAGGCACTGGTGCATTGTCACCTGATTGAGGTTTACCACGATAAGAAACCCTGTGCAGGCTGGGCAGGATTTCTCTGTAGGTTCGCCCTCCAACCGAGATGCTGTCTGGCCACAATGAGGACAATAGCGTGAGCCGAGAAACAGCATGCCAAAACAGGAAGGACAGGAAACGGTTGCCAATAAGGCTCCACAATGGTTGCAGTTCGGGGAGTCACTGGAGACGGCGGCACCACAGGATTGACAGTTCAAGGTTTCAGCGTTCATGGTTGCTATCAACAGAATTAAATCGTCTGGAGAAGTTTCCTTATTTCGTTTAGCCGATCTTTAGGTTTTTGCTTCATCAGGCGCGGGAATTTCCCTCCGATCAACATGGGTTCGCCATTTCGTGTGAGCATCAGTTTGTCTCCCTTGGTTTCCAAGACTGTGATGTTTCGTTCGGAACTCAACAGTTTGAGATCGGAAACTTGGAGAAGAAGTTCCACAGATGGAGGGAGCGGCCCAAAACGATCGCGCATTTCCTGACGCAACAATTCAACATCCGGTTTCTCAGAAGCTTGGGCTAGTTTGCGATAAAACTCAATACGCTGTTGAGGCTCCGAGATATAAGACATAGGAACGTAGGCAGGATATCGCATCATCGCACCGGTTGAGGCCGTCGTTTCCTCCCCAGGGTTCAAGGCGAGGAAATCGAGACACACTTGCACCATGACGCGGGGCTTAATCTTTTCGCCTTTAAGGGAGGCGACACTCTGCTTAAGTAACTGACAATAGAGGTCAAACCCTACGGCAGTAATGTGTCCGCTTTGTTGAGGGCCGAGCAGGTTGCCTGCCCCGCGAATTTCGAGGTCCCGCATGGCGATTTTGAACCCGCTACCAAGGCTCGAGTATTGTTTGATGGCATTGATGCGTTTACGCACATCGCTGAGAAGCGCGGCGTGTCGAGGCAGTAAGAGATACGCATAAGCCTGATGCTTGTAGCGGCCCACTCGTCCGCGAAGTTGGTAGAGATCACTCAAGCCAAAACGGTCGGCTCGGTCGATGATGATGGTGTTGGCGTTGGGGATGTCGATGCCGCTCTCGATGATTGTTGTCGAGACGAGCACATCCGCCTCACCGTTGATAAACTTAGCCATGACATCCTCAAGTTCATCGCTATCCATCTGACCATGGCCAACGAGGAACCGAGCTTTCGGCAATAGTGCAGCGAGCTTGGTGGCGACAGCTTGGATATCGTGCACGCGGTTATGCAGGAAAAATACTTGGCCACCTCGGTTCAACTCGCGTTGGATCGCGTCTCGCACCAATCGTTCATCATACTGTGTCACGATGGTTTCGACAGGCAAACGGTCGAGGGGAGGAGTCTCGATTGTGCTCATGTCGCGTGCGCCAGTGAGGGCAAGATAAAGTGTGCGAGGGATGGGTGTCGCGCTGAGGGTCAGAACATCCACCATGCGCCGAAGAAGTTTGAACTTCTCCTTATGCATAACGCCAAATCGCTGTTCCTCATCAATAACCACCAACCCAAGCTCTTTGAAAGCAACGTCATTTTGGATGAGACGATGTGTTCCTATGACAATATCGACGGAGCCTTCAGCAAGGTCGGCCAAGATTTTTCTTTGCTCCGACTTAGTCCGGAATCGAGACAGTTGTTCGACTCGGACTGGGTAATCGGCCATTCGTTCACGGAACGTATTGTAATGCTGTTGCGCGAGCACAGTCGTCGGAACAAGGATGGCAACCTGACGTCCGCCCATGACTGCTTTGAATGCGGCACGGATCGCAACTTCAGTTTTGCCGTAACCCACATCGCCACAAATCAATCGATCCATGGGTTTCAACATTTCCATATCGCGCTTAGCAGCATCGATGGCGCGGTGTTGGTCGATGGTTTCTTCGTAAATAAAAGAACCTTCAAACTCCCGTTGCCAAGGGGTATCTGGGCCGAATGAGAAACCGCTTTGGGATTCGCGTGCGGCTTGTATCGCGAGAAGTTCACTTGCCAGATCACGCACCGATTCCTCGGCTTGTGCCTTGGCTTTGCCCCATGCCTTGCCGCCAAGCGTGTTGAGCACTGGACGCGCTTTGCCGGCACCTACGTATTTACTCACTAAGTGCGCTTCGGTAACGGGCACATAAAGGCGCGGGGCGGGTTGGCCTACCTCCGACGCCGCAAATTCGATCACGAGAGATTCTTGACCCGATTGTGCATGAGCGGTCTCCGTCCGCAACACACGGCTCGTCGGGGCGGAGGATAAGATTTTTAATCCTGCAAACCGTCCAATTCCGTGCTGTAGATGAACGACAAAATCACCTTCGATCAGATCGCTAAAGTTTATATCCAAAGCCGACCGTGCAGCAGTTGCGTGCGGAGATTTCAAACGGCGCGGACGTTGCACTTTATAGCGACCGAAAACTTCCGCATCCGTAACGACGACCCAATTCGCTTGCTCTTGAAGGAACCCACGGCTTAACGCACCTACGATCAATTGTGGGTGTGGTTCGGTGGTGCTCGGAATTTTTCCTAACCCGTACTCCGTCCAAACCTCGGAGAAACGCTGACGTTCGCCTTCGCTATTACAAAAAACATGAACCTCAAAATTCTGTCTCAACCAACGGTGCAACCGATGGAAAAATTCTCTCCGTTGAGCATCCGCCAACTGAGCCTCGGGCAATCGCTCTCCGACTGGTCGCCAGGTCTCTAGGGGATGAAATGTCCAAGTGAGATTGTCGGGGTTGAGTTCGGCTAGATCGTTCAGCCCAGCCTCCTCAAGGTTCACCCAAGTCATTCCGCGTGCTTGAGCCATCGCTAAAAACTCCTTCCATCCGACATAAAAAGCCGGCGCAGGAGCTATTTGGAGTTCATACTCACTGGCACGAAGATCAGACTGCAAGGGGTCGCAAACCAGAATTATCGTCTCGTCAGGTAAATAATCAAGCAACGTGCCGAATCGTCGCGATGGCTCCCTTTCAGCCCATTTTTTGAGGATCCCCAACTCACCACCAAGAGTGAACGTGGCGCTCTCGATGGATTCACGTGAAATTTGGGTGTTCGGATCGAAATACCTTAAGGACTCGACCTCATCACCAAAGAATTCAAGCCGTACGGGCCAAGGACTTGTGAGAGGGTAGATATCTAAAATGCCGCCACGCAAGGCGATTTCGCCCTTCTGGGTAACTTGCGCCTCGGGTTCGTAGCCTTTTTCCTCCAACCACTCGATGAGATCATGTGGGTCGATGCGGTCACCTCGAACGATGACGCGGGTACTTTCAGAAAGGGTTCCTGACGGAAAAGTCCTTTGCATCAACGCCGTGCTAGTTGTCACTAATACGGGAGCACGGTCGTTCACGGTGGCTGTTAATGCGACCAATGTTTCCAACCGTTCACTGATCACGTCGGCGTGGGGCAACTTGGACTCGTGAGGTAGAATTTCCCAACCGGGGTAGAAAAGGCTTCCACCCTCGATTTGGTTTAGCCTCAGCCATGTTTCGAGGTCTTGATGGAAAACCTCCTGCTCTTTTACTCCTGCGGTGATGACTACGAGTGGTCGCCCGAGCATTCGAGCCCGAAGTGCCGCCGCAATCAGTGGTTGGGCAGCACCGCTCACGCCTTGCACGGACAAGAAGCCGCCTTTCACCAGACGCGCCCAGACCGTTTGCGCCTCTGGAGTTTCCCATACCCGTTCGAGCAAAAGCTTCGTCAAAACTCCAATCCCACCTAAATCAATATGAAAGCTCCCATTCTCAATCGTTGGCGTCAAGTGATTGACTCGAATGGTTCGCCATTACGGCACCAGCATGATTCGATAGAATCGGTTTGAAGAGGTGCCGATTGATGAATCGGTCTTCTGCGACTCAGGTCCAGTGGCATCCACATCACCCGCTAAGTTGCGCCAGAGCGGTTCGTTAACGTTCGTGCGATACTGCACATGATAACGACGTCCAGCTTCCGAACGCCACGAGAGCGTTACGGAAGTAGCATTCTGTCGCACGCTGGTGACCTGAGGTGAGAGACCTTTCAAACCATTCAGTGCATTCGCAGATTGTGGACTTGGCTGATCCATGAGAATCAGGAAACTTGCCGAACCATCCGGCCAACGCCCCTGGCTTATGTTCGGGCTAAGTGGTCCAAACCGAACGTAATCCACCAACTCGCCTGTGGCGGAGAATAAAGCAATTTCTTCGCCAGCTTCATTCAGTTTAAAATTCACGTGGATTGCCCCGTCCGGAGTCAGTCCCAGACTGGTTCCATCCGCCCAAATCAAAAGGTAGGACTTCGGTTTCATTTCAGTCTGACTGGGCAAGAAATAATGCGTAATGTTGGTTGCAGTGTCAGAAACACGCCAACCGGACAAATCCACCGTTAGATCCGTGGGGTTGTAGAGTTCAAACCAATCACGAGCCGAACCGTTTAAGGGATCCAGCACCACCCCATCATTCCGTGCCATCCATTCGTTGATCACGACATGGTTATTATAAGTTGTTCCAGCATGAGAGGTAATCGTGACTGTCTGAGATTGGTTGCTCAGCATATTGCCGTCGGTTCCGTACCCTTGCAGCGAGAGCACATTCGCACCCAATCTCAGCGGCCAAACGAGTGTCCAATTCGTTACCGTGGTCCACGTTACTGGGGCCTCAACATTGTTAACCTGAATGGTTTTTATATCTACGGGAGCCGAACCTGAAAGTAACACCGTGCTGGAGTCCGTGCTAAAATCGGTGCCACTCGATGTGCTGATTGTGAGAGGCACTTTGAGAAACGGAGCCAGGACTGTGGTCGTCGATTTCCTTCGGGTTTCGATATATGTTTTGATGACCGTTGGGGCTGAGATGTTGAGCTTGTTGGCGGAGAATCCTGCATAACGTCCATCAATCACGGGGGTATAGTTAGTCGCAAGAAGAGGGCCGTTCATTGCATCTACTAACGCTCTCAAATAGACCCGCTTGAACGGTGGATGACTCATCAACCGTCCCAAGGCATTGTCGCCGGTGAGAAAAAGATCACTGTTCGCCGGTGATCCGTAGCCACCGATTCCGAGGTCAATATTCAGATCCCATTTGAGCAATTTCCACCGATCATTCTTCGGTTTATAGGCATACATATTCTGCCCGCCGCCATTCAACCAAGTGTCCCAATCACCAACCAACCGTTCAATGGCCGCCATCCTCATCCATTCTTCCACATCAATTAATGCCTCAATTTTAGAGGTGTATTGTGCGCCGGTGGACGTTGTCAGCAAGGTATCCATCAATTCAAACAACGTGGAATAATCGTTGGGATCTTCCACGCTGCCGCGCTTCTGCCAATTCCAACGATAACGGGCAACTTTCTTTTTGCCACCGCTCACAAAATTCGCAATAGCGGCACCGTTGGCGTCGCTAAATTGAGTGCCAGCCTTATCAAACTCAAACCACGTAGAAATCTTGTAGAGGTCTCCTTGCGCGTCGTCTGGAAACCATTGCCTCAAATATTCTGCTCCAGGAACCTGTAAATCCTCAAAGACCTTCCCTCGTTTATTTCCGTTTACAGTCAACGTGGCAAACCGTGCGTAATTGAATGGCAACCCCATCCGACGCATCATCCAGTAGGAGGTTTGTTCGCGTTGCGCCACTTCATCATCACCACCGTTTCCGGGAGCATGCATTTTTGAAAAATCCTTCGTTCCCAATAATTGATCATCCTCAGGAAGTTGGAAAATATAGCCACACTGGGCACTTCCGGTCGGACCGTTGTAGCCGGGGCTGTGCCAAGGACTTCCTGCGTAATAAGCACCCGCCTCATAGATGACACGCTCATCTCCATAAACAATCGTCCCATCAATCACCTGGTTACTCAGTTTTTCGCGTGCCGTCCAACGCTTCACAGACGCATCCGTCAACCAAAGCCGATAGCTCCCCAAAGTATTCGTTGGATGAAGCTCTCCCACTCGCACCAGTGCCTCCCGCGTGTTCGCCGGAAACCGGCGCGTGAATCCTTGATTATCCGTTGCAACGATCGAAAATGCCACCGTTTTGCCGCTGGCTTGGCTGGGGATAATCCCTGAGAAAAATCCATCCGCAGCAACCACATCAGATCCTTCGCCGTCATCAGCCATGGGGGCACTGATCAGATTCGTCGAAGGATCGATCCGATAACGCAAGACCACATTCGTCACTGCCCCGGAGAGTCCCACTGCCTGCACGCTCACCTCAATCGCCTCCCCAATCTGCGGCAACACAGGCCGGTGGGTGGCTTTTCCGACCTGCGGCGCAAGGTGATTTGTCAGTGCAGAGTTTGCAAGCCCCGGTGATCCAAGGTTTTTTGGAACGATCAATTTTCCTGCCGCTTCCAAATAATTTCCCTGTAACCGCAACAAGAGGTACGGCGAACCTTTGAGCCAGCGAGCCTGGGCACGAATCGTTCCATTAGCACCCGTTGAAAACCCCGTTCGCAATTCACCGCGCAAACGATTCGCGCTGTTATCACCATGGTGCGAGGCACGCAAATGCAACGCCCGACTCCCCTGAATTCCGCTCGCCTCCTCAAGAGTCGTTCGGTCGTGTGTGCCTTGAAACATCCAATAATTTGTTCCCGTGCTAAAATCACCGTTGTAAAGAGAGTTAGTTGAGTTTGCGCGAATCACCACGAGATCATCCACCAAACACTCCCCAGCATCTTGCAAGAGCACGTGTAACGAATTGATGGTTCCCACCCCGAGATCCAGATTCCCCGTGGAAGTGATGGCGGTCCAAGGGGCCTTCTCAGATTCATCGCTATCACCCCAATTAACCGCCCACCGCCCTGAGACTTGTGGGGACCGTCGCTCCAGGCTACTCCCGCCCCCGTTCGCCCAGTTCCCCCACGCTCCTCCAACTCCATAGGTCACCTCGTCCTCAACGACCCAATAACGATCTACGCCCCACCCTTGAGGGGATGCCAACGCGAGCCTCTCGCCCGCACCGTTCAAAGTGCCGCCAAAATCCCCCACGACCACAGCCGGATTCAGGCTCGGGTAATTGGTTAAGAGTTGTGCCCGATTCTTTGCCACCACGAGATATCCCCCCGCTGGTAAAGGGGTATTGGCTGGAAACTCAAATTTAATCCCAGCCGTAAAACACCATCCATCCAACAAAACAGTCTCGGAGCTTGGATTGAAAAGTTCGACATACTCATCAGCAGGATCACCCGAGATGGGTTGGTACATGATCTCATTGATCACCACCGCTGCGACCTGTAGTCCCGCATTGGGTGCTCCAGCCGTCCCAGTTTTTAATAGTCCGATGGCTTCGCCTCCATTAGGAACCCGCCCCCACGCTTGCGCAAATCCCATTGATGGATACCACAACAAATCGATCACCCGAGTGCGTGAAGCATTCCAGAACACCAACCATCCTCCCTTCGGATCGAGATTAAAACCGAGTTGACCTTCCGTGAGCTTAAGAAAACCCCCGGATTTGAGAACTGTGCTCGTTTCAAAAATATGAGTATTGCCCACCGTTCCATCAGTAACCAAACAGCCTTGCAGCTCAATCTCAGCGGAACTCGAATTGAACAACTCCACGTAACCTCCCTCCGGATTCGCCAATCCATTACCTGAAAACCATTCGTTAAAACAGATCCCCCGTGAGGGTTCGATTTCGAAGGTCTCCCAGCGACCCGGTGATCCCCCCACCAGATCACTCGCCGCCCAAGCCTGTGGATCGCCTTCACCGTAGGACGGGCGCACCATGCTCAACGAATGTCCCCAACCATCCGCTGCTTCTGGCCAAGGGCGTCGGGTTTCATATTTTAACTCGAGTTGAACCGCGCCCAACTCGTTCAGCAATCGGATGCTCGCCTCATCGTTACTCAGTTTGCCTTCCCAAGGTCCAAAAACATTCGTTAACCCGTAAGTCTTTGCAACATCCCCGGGGACCCTCGCCAACACCACAGTCGAGCGAGCCGGAATGAGTGTCCGCGCCGGAAACATATAGTCGACATCCCCGGCCACTCTAAACCCGCTCAAATCCTCGGGCCACGCTGAGGAGTTGTAGAGTTCAATAAATTCGAGATCAGCACCATTCGGCTGCGGAAGAGGGTGATACATGATCTCGGAAATCACCCAAGGCTCACGCCGAGTGCTTGGGCCAGGCGACTCCAACGCCGCCGACTGGCCGCTCGAAGTCGCACCCCAAGTGCGCTCCTCCAAAACCCAAGCGACCAAAACTGTGAAAATAATCCGGATGAAAAAATGTATTGTGACGATCTCGCCAATCTCTCTCATCCACACCCGAGCATCAAGCAAGAAGACTTTTCAATCCGCCTGAATTGTCTAACTGAGCAGCGGTTAACCGATGAACGCTTGGTGGATCGCGCGCATCGCTTGTTCGCCCTTCGCTAAATCGATGATGACCGAAATCTTGATCTCGCTAGTCGAAATCATGTCGATGTTAACGTCGTTCTGGGCGAGTGTTTCAAACATTTTGGCGGCCACTCCTGAGTGTGACCGCATCCCAACACCGATGATGGAAAGCTTGGCAATCTTTTCGTCCGAAGCGGCTTCACAGAAACCAATCTCTGCTTTGAGGCTTTCAATGACCTTGGTCGTTTTCAGCAGGTCAGGCTTGTCTACGGTGAAGGATAGATCTGTGCAGGGACTGCCGGAGCCATGGGAGACATTTTGGACGATCATATCCACGTTAATCGTGGCTTCGCTCAAGGCTTTAAAAACGCGTGCAGCCACACCAGGCTTATCGGGCACGCCAATTAAGGTGACTTTAGCCTGATTCTTGTCGAGAGAGACGCCGCGAATCACGACATCCTCCATGGAGGCGGTTTCTTCTTTCACAATGGTTCCGGGATTATCGTTGAGGCTCGAACGGACTTCAAAAACGACGCCAAATTTTTTGGCAAACTCGACGGACCGAGATTGCATCACCTTGGCACCAAGGCTGGCAAGCTCAAGCATTTCGTCATAGGAAATCTCCGAGAGTTTCTTAGCCGTCGGGACAATGCGTGGGTCGGCGGTGTAAACTCCATCCACATCTGTGTAAATCTGGCAAAGGTCCGCATTGAGAGCCGCCGCGAGGGCGATGGCTGTGAGATCTGATCCGCCTCGGCCTAATGTCGTGATCTGGCCTTCTAGTGTCTGGCCTTGGAAACCCGCCACGATAACAACCTTGCCCGCATCCAGAAGCTCATGCACCTGATTAGGAGTGATGTTTTGTATTTTAGCTTTGGAATGCACGCCATTGGTTACAATACCCGCTTGAGCTCCGGTGAGTGAAACGGCATCAACTCCAATTGCATGAAGCGCAATGGCGGCGAGGGCGATGGTGGTTTGTTCACCCGTGGCAAGAAGCATGTCCATCTCACGCTCGCTGGGGAGAGGCATGAGTTCCTTGGCCATCTTGATCAGGTTATCCGTGACCCCGCTCATCGCGGAGACCACCACCACCACCTGGTCGCCTTGGCCGCGATACTTCGCGACACGTGCCGCAACATTCTTGATTCGATCGGGATTACCGACCGAGGTACCACCAAATTTTTGAACTATTAAGGCCATGGAACAAACGAACTAAGTTAGTCAGGAAAATCTCACAGCCCGATCAGCTTCATCACGGCCTTTTTCTCAGCCGGTGCGACGATCGGTTGAATTCCAGCAATTTTCATCGCGGTTTCCGGATCTTTCAAGCCGTGACCCGTCATGGTGGCAGTGATGATGCTGCCCGCAGGAATCAGGCCCGCTTTGACACACTTGATCAAACCTGCCAACGGTGCTGCGCAAGCGGGTTCGACAAAAACCCCGTCCGTGCGGGCGATCAATTTATACGCCGCCAAAATCTCATCGTCCGTGACCTTGTCAATGTGTCCCCGAGATTCTGTCACCGCATCCGTCGCGCCTTTCCAACTCGCAGGATTGCCGATCCGGATCGCTGTCGCGACGGTATTGGGATCAGTAATGATACGACCATCGACAATCGGTGCTGCCCCGGCAGCTTGATAACCAAACATTCGTGGTAAAATATTGGATTTCCCCACGGAATAATATTCTCGGTAACCCCTCCAATAAGCCGTGATATTGCCCGCGTTACCAACGGGTAAAAAATGAAAATCTGGAGCACGACCGAGTTGATCACAGATCTCGAATGCCGCTGTTTTTTGTCCCTCGATCCGGAACGGATTAACGCTATTCACTACCTCCACCTTGCCGGTTTCGCCCAGTTCTCGAACCACACGCAAGGCTTGATCAAAATTGCCTTCCACAGCAATCGTCGTCGCTCCGTACATCAATGCCTGAGCGAGTTTACCGAGTGCGATCTTACCGTTAGGAAGCAGGACCACGCACTTCATTTTGGCTCGAGCCGCGTAGGCCGCCGCTGAAGCTGAGGTGTTGCCTGTACTAGCGCAAATAACCATCTCAGCCCCACGTTCCTTGGCTTTGGTAATGGCCATCGTCATGCCACGATCTTTAAATGAGCATGTGGGATTCAGCCCTTCATACTTCAGATAAAGTTCAAATTTACCGCCGATTGCTTCCACGAAATTATCCACGCGAACGAGTGGAGTATTCCCTTCGTAGAGACTGACAATTGACGTCGCTTCCGTCACAGGGAGGTAGCGTGCATACCGGTCGATAATGCCTGACCAACCGGAGAACTGTGTGGGCTTGGTGGAAGTGTGCATGGACTCTTATTCGAAATTCTCGACTCGGAACAACACGGGCGCCCCTTTGATCACAGAGAGGCGTGCAATCTTGGTCAACGCTTTGCGCATGGCGGAAAATGAGGCGTCGTGGATCATCAAAATTAAAGGCACGCTTTCGCCCTCGTGACCCTCGGGTTGAATCACCGAGGAGATGCCAATTTTCGACTGACCAAGCAACGCGGCAATGCGGGCCAAGGTCCCCGGCTTATCGATAACGCTCAACCGCAGATAATATCGTGATACCGTGTCATCGATATCCATGACTTTGCCATCGCGTTCGTGTGGCACAAAGGCGCGAACACGCTGGTCTGTATGACACCGCAAATCTAGCGCGGCATCCGCAATGTCGCTCAATACCGAGCTGGCTGTAGCATCCTGCCCCGCGCCTCGCCCATAATACAGCGTGTCGCCTACCACGTCGCCTCGCACTAAAATTGCGTTGAACACGTGGTTGACGTTCGCGAGCACATGCGAGTTTGGCACCAACGTGGGAGTGATCGAGACCTGGATCCTACTCGATTTACTGGACTTGCCCGCTTCGAATTTCTTGACCATCGCGATCAACTTGATCGTATACCCCAATTGCGCTGCAAACTGAATATCCAGCGGCGTCACTTCGCGAATGCCCTCGGTGTGGATCCGCTCCGGGGGCACCCAAAAACCATGAGCTAACGACGCCAAAATCCCGATCTTCTGTGCCGCATCATGCCCGTCCACATCCAGACTCGGTTCGGCTTCCGCAAATCCCAATTGTTGCGCATCGGCTAACACTGCACCAAAATCCGCACCCTCGAGCTTCATCCGGGTGAGAATGTAATTACACGTTCCGTTCACAATTCCGTACAGGCGAGTAATACGATTCCCAATAAGTGCCTCACGCAACACCTTGATGATCGGAATGCCTCCGGCCACGCTGGCTTCATAATAAAGATTGCCCCCTCGTTGTTTAGCCAACTCGAAGAGTTCCTCCCCATACGCACTTAACAACGCTTTATTCGCCGTGACCACTGGCTTCCCAAGTTTTAACGCCGCAGTCACGACTGCTTTCGCCGTGGTTAAACCGCCCATCAGCTCGCAGACAATGTGTGTCTCAGGATTTTCGACCACCGCACGCCAATCTGTCGTCAACAAGGCTTGGGGAATGTCCACAGGGCGAGGCTTTGAGAGATTACGCACTGCGACCTGCGAGACACACAGCTTCACTCCTAGGCGGGAGGAGATCAGTCCACCATTACGCTGGAGCGCATGGTAGACACCTCCACCAACAGTTCCACCCCCGATAAGACCTATGTTGAGCTGTGTAATCAAGCGGCTCACAATGCCAAACAGTAGCTCGATTTCAAAGTGTAAAATTCCAGTCGCGCGTGTTGAGGGCGCAACTCAGGTTATCGGGGTGGCGACCTAGTTTTTGCCACCAACCGCTGGTGTTCGTTCGGAGACGGGAAGCCTAGTGGGTTGGCTCTGGGATGGAGTCAAAAATCTGTCATCGAACTTGACTCACCGTAATGAGTTTCAGGAATTGATGAGTTCCGATCAATGGTTGGTGGAGTTCGACCTGCCTAGGGCGCAACGTCGGCTGCAGGTTGGTCACAAGGGTCCAGGAATTCGTGGCTAACGACTCGCTGGCGAGCAAGGAATACGTCTTTTCTGAGTCCACCCAGAAACGGAGCCGAACCTGATTGCTATCAGCGGTGATCGATGTGAAGGAGGGATGGCTTGGAGCCATCGGCGCACCTACAGGGAAGTGGGTACCGATCGGATTTCCGTTGCGGCCACTCCTCAGAAGCGGCGATTGCGTGGGTAACCGGTAATCGCGTTGTGCCGCATCGACAAACTGTGGATCGACACTCACGTTGCCCAGTCCAGACCAGTTTGTCTTGGAATAATTGGAGTGATCAGCAATCACCGTGGAGCTGTTGAGCAACGAAACTGTGGTGAGGTTATCCCAGAGAATATTATTGTAAGACTCGGTCACATGCCCGCCCCCCGTGGGTGATGAGGGGTTAGCTTTGTTGTAATTCCTAAACCCGAAGTCGTTCTTCACAAAAGTGCAATCATGCACTACGGCGGTACAATTGTCCTTCACCGCCACGCCTGAATCGCAGCCATAGATCAAGCAGTTCCGAATGATGATCCCGAACGAGTTCTCTCCAATCGAAACTCCTTTGTCGTTCGGAAAATCGTACATTAAACAGTCCTCCACAACTACCCCCAGAGTGCCAGAGCCGAGGTCGATCGCGTCCGTATTTGTCTGGGGACCGTGCCGAAATGTGCAACGTCGGATAATTGAACCCGCCGGCACGCCATCAAAGTCGAGTGCATCACTGCTCGGGTTGTTAGGATTTTCAAACAGTGAATCCTCAACAAGCATCCGGGTGTATTGCCAAAGCGTTTCGTGATAGACACTAAAATGAGAACGCCGCACCGTCACTCCTTTGGCATTTGTGCATCCGGCAATGGGCGTGATTCCCGACTTGTAATCATGCACGTAACAATCCTCCAGCAATCCCATCGCGCCATTACGAAATTTGACTGCTCCACCCACAACCTCCGCATGGCGCACCGTGAGGAAGGAATTCGTGCCGTCCGCAGCCAGTTCGCCCCACATGTTCGTGCCCGTGTTGATCGCGAACGTGACAGGAGCTGCCTCGGTTCCTTGAATATCGAGTCCGCCACCGACACCCGCACGCAGGGAGATTCCCGGCAAGAAACGCACCTGAGTTCCCGCTTCGATCGTTAGGATCGCACCCGGTCCTACCAAGGTGTCGGCTGTCAAAAGAAACGGGCCTTCCGCCGCGTGCCATGTCGTATTCGTGCAGATCGTGTTGGGGGGACACTCATTAGCGGAGACCCACGCAAGATCCACGATCAGATGAAAGTCACTGCTGCCGAGCGATTCGTTGAATCCTTGAATCGCCAATACGTGAATCCCAGCCGCAAGCCGATTACCGATCACTCCGAGGTCGAGGACACTCGCAGGATTCATAGACGCGTCGCAACATGATGCTTCATGCAAATCAGTGGCGACCGCAGTGTGAAGCGGCAAACCCGCCGGAGCGGTCGTTGATCGTGTAATCTCCACGCCGTCCAAGTGGGCGACGTATCCGTCGTCATAGTCAACCGTCAGTTGTAAATGCGCCATAGCATCGACTGCAGTAGCGAGAGTGAAAGAGTGGCGGAGGTAAACCGTGGTGTAACGATTCTGCATATCGCTCAGCACCGTTGATTGACCTAGAAGACCAGAGTCGCCATAACCAAAACCCCCGTTTCCACTCCCCCAATCGACGTTCAGGGCAGCTTCAGGAATGCGTTGCCAGTCAGTCTGTGGAGCATTTGTGCCTTTATGAAATCGCCACAAATCGGAGTGATTGACCAAAGGTGTAGCGGCCGATAGCGAGCGCAAACAGGCCAAACAAAACACGAACAGGAGGTAAACACCCCAATTCCTGAACCGGTTTAGTTGTTTCATACCTTAACGAAACCTAATAGTTAGCCGCCGAAACTCAAAGCTTAAAACGCCCGAGGGTCTGGACATTGCTCCGGAGTTCGCGGGCCAGTTCTTTTCGGTTGAGGCCGGGCGGGATCGGAGTGCCAAAGCGGACGGTCGCCAGAGTTTGCTTTTGTGCGCACAGATTGATGAGGTGCGGAAGAAATGTCATGTTGCCCCAGTAGGCGACGTCATGACAGGCGTCCCCTCCCTTCACCTCGTATTCGATCCAAGCCGGTGTCACATTCCAACTGTTCTGCACCGCTGGCTCCAATAGGGAGGAGTAAAAGGGCAGAACCTGCCTCCCGTCAGAACTGGTGCCTTCGGGAAAAAGAGTGACGACTAGGTTCTGGGTGACGGCCGGTTCGAACATCTGAGGAACGCGAGCAACCTCGCTTTTGTCGGATCGAACAATGTAAAGCGTGCCCGCGCATCGGGTGAGCCAGCCGATGATCGGCCAATCGCGCACATCGCTTTTGGAGAGAAAAATCTGAGGGTGAATTGATGCAAGCACGAGAATATCCATGTAGCTGACATGGTTGCAGGTGAGTAATCCGTGCGTCGGGAAGGTCCCGCTGCTCTGAATCGTGACCCCTGCACAATGAGCCATGCGGCGGCCCCAACGGGAAGTCCAGCGAGCCCGGGCAGCGAGTTGCCTTGTGCGGTGCCAACGCACATAAAAAATGTAATCCAATCCGGCTCCGAGGCAGGCACTCAAAAACAAGCTCAAACGAAACGCTGAGCGCAGGCCACTGGCCGAGGAGGGGCTTCTCACTTAAGACAAATAACGGTCGATGGTGTTTGGAGGTAAACTGGAAAAATCCAGAAAAGTGAGAAAATCAATCGTCTTAAACTCGCGATCGATGGCAGGAGATCCACAAATTTTGGCTCCTAAAGAAAGATACGCCGCGAGGAGTTTTGGAACTTTAACCCGCTTGTTCATCAGCAAATCGGTGGGACATTCCCAGCCTGAGTTCGGTTTGGTTTGAAAACATTTCTCGACTAGGTATTGACGGCAAAGTTGCGAATACACGGTGGCTCCCTCCGCCGGATCTTGCGATGAAAGCGAGCTGCAACCGATCAAGTAACGACAGGAATGTTCTCTCAGGTATTTAGCAATCCCATTCCAGAGCATCCCCAACACCACTAAATTGCGGTGGTCACGATGCACACAGGCGCGGCCTAATTCCACAATCTCGTTCCGGATGGGTTCGAAGGGTGTAAAGTCAAATTCGGTCGCGCTGTAAAAGCCAAGCTTGGTCGCTGCAGTCCTACCCGTCTGGAGGCGATAGGTGCCCACAACCTCGCCCGAGAGGGTGTCTTTAATGATCAGATGATCGCAAATCTCATCAAAAGGATCGACATCCCGACAGGTCGCATAGGAGTTTTCTAATCCCTCGTGGAGCTCGAGATTAAAGACAATAAACCGTAGAGCCTGAGCCGCGTGCAGCTCTGCGGCATCTTTCGCTAAACTGATCTCATATTGGAGGTGTGATCGGCTACGAGCTAACACTCGCACCCCAACTGCCTCTCGATTTGCTTCTAGTTTCATCACTTGGAAGTTTTGAAATTTGCGGTCAATTTTTCCAACGACGTAATTCTACTAAGCACTCGTAAAATGGCGAATATTTCTTGGTTAATTCTGGGTCACGGAATTGTGCCGGAGTTGTGTCTCGATTAGCCGCTGGATTCAATCAAACCTAGACCACTTCTTTGTCCTGAGCAAGTTTTCCCCCACAACTCTTCGCCTTTGCTGCGGGGTTGTGGCATTTTTCTCGGTGTCGTTTGTAGGATTATGTTGTGAAAAAGTATTGGCATATCATCGGGATTGGAATTCAGAACACTTTGGTTTACCGAGTGAACTTCCTTCTGCGTGCCCTATTCGGATTGATCCCGTTGACGGCGACCATTTTTTTGTGGCGGGCGGTGTTTGCCGAAAAGCCTTCAGGGACGGATGTAGCCGGCTACACTCTGGGCAGCATGATCTCCTACTATCTCGTGGTGACGGTGGTCGATGCGTTGACGGCGGTGACGGAGGATGATTGGCAGATTTCGGCGGATATCAAGGACGGGAATATCAACCATTTTCTTCTTAAACCGATCGACTACTTGAAATACCGCTTGTGCCTCTTTGTCTCGGCCCGCTTGGTTTATCTAGCGGCAGCGGCGATCCCTGTAACGCTCTTCATCCTGTTTCAACACGAGAGTTTTGTGCTTCCCAATCAAGTCCTGACCTGGGGTTATTTTTTCTGGTCGGTCGCCATGGCCGCGCTGTTAAACTTTTTCATCTCCTACACGATGGCGATGCTGGCCTTTTGGGTGTTAGAGATTTCCACCTTTATCTTTATCCTATTTGCTTTCGAGTACATTGCCGGAGGACATCTTTTCCCTGTGGACATTATCCCTGCAGCTTGGCTACAGGTGCTCAATTGGACACCTTTTCCCTATCAACTCTTTTTTCCTGTCAGCGTCTATTTAGAACGGGCCCAAGGTCCAGTCCTCTGGCATGGGTTAGGGGTGCAGCTTTTTTGGGTAATTTTCTTTTTTGCGCTAGCCCGTTTGGCATGGAATCGGGGTATTCGGAAATACACTGCGGCCGGTGGTTAATTCGATGGAATCCACAATGAAAGCCACACCCTCAACCACGACGACAATACGACGATACTTTGGTATCTACCTTGCCCTGTGGAAAAATTCTATCGTGCGTGAAATGGGGTTCAAGTCGAATTTTCTTTTGTGGATTCTCGTTGAGGTTTTGTGGTTTGCGCTGCAGCTCAGCTATTTCGCGGTCATTTACTCGCATACAGATAATATTGCAGGGTGGACAAAATGGGAGGTT
>WBXJ01000020.1 GCA_008933045.1 Verrucomicrobiota bacterium | reverse complement strand
ATGGATTTTCCGTTGACGGTTTCTCCATCCTTTTCGACAAATATCTGACATTCAAAACGGTTGGCAATTTTGACGAACATCGCGGCCGGTCGCGCGTGTATTCCGAGCTTGTTGATTACGGTCAACTGACGACTGATTTCTTTGCCTAACTCGATGTTTTCTTGTGAGGTGTTCATCTGTTCCCGACCTTATCAAGGAAAACGTGCCAATTAGCCAATGATTTTTTAAATAATCTGAGATTTTCTTTCAGCCCGACGATTGCTTTTCCCCTTCCGAAGTCGAGGCTGCCATTTTTGAGAGCAATCGTTCGTTGAGTTCACGGGCAGGATTGCAGCCCAATCTTTTAAGTTTCATTTGAAACGCCGCCACCTCGATGAGTCGGGCCAGATCGCGACCGGGTCTCACGGGAATTGTAATTTCTGGAATGTCTACTCCTAAGATGTTGATGTATTTTTCGTCGAGGCCGAGTCGATCTACATCCGGGACGTCGCTCCAATTCTTCAGGCAGACCACCAAATCCACTTCTTTTTCTTGGCGAATAGACTTCACTCCGAACATTGCTGCAACGTTCACGATTCCGATACCGCGCACCTCCATGTGGTTTCGTGTCAGTTCGGAGGATGTCCCAATGACGGTGCGACCATCAACCAAGGTGACCTTGGTGACATCATCCGAAACGAGGGAATAACCTCGTTCGATAAG
This sequence comes from Verrucomicrobiota bacterium, assembly GCA_008933045.1. Taxonomy (GTDB): domain Bacteria; phylum Verrucomicrobiota; class Verrucomicrobiia; order Limisphaerales; family SXQI01; genus SXQI01. The sequence goes on along the minus strand of WBXJ01000020.1, from coordinate 18,455 downwards.
TGCTAACACACTTTCACTTTTACCAATCCCGCTTTCCCCTCGGATAATGGCTCCCACACCCAGAATATCTACCATGGAACCCATCTCTGTCCCACGAGGTGCGAACATGGTTTCTAACGCCAGCGTCGCGACGTTGATGAATTTCATCGTGATTTGCGGCGAGATAAAAATCGGAATCCCTGCCGATTCAGCTAACCCTAATAAGAGACGGTCGGGACGTAATCCTCGGCAAAAAACGATGCAAGGCACTTTCTGTTGTAAAAGGACTTCGTAACTCTGAGACTGCTGTTCGGGCGTCAACGACTTGATGAAATGGCACTCGGCATTTCCCATGACTTGCACACGTTTTTCTGCAAAGTATTTTTTGAATCCAGCTAGCGCTAAACCCGGGCGGTTTACCGTTGGTTCGCGGATGATCCGCCCTAAACCACTAGCACCCGCAACCAGCTTTAATCCAAGCAAACCGTTATGATCTTTAAAAAAACGATCCACGCTCACTCTGTCCCGAATGATGGGGGAAGGACGGTGCTGCATATAGGTTTACATGTTGAATTCAGGCCCAAGATAAATTTCACGCGCTCTCGGATCGTTGACCACGAACTCGGCTGATCCCTCAATTAAGACCTCGCCGCCTTTGATCAAGTAAGCGCGATCCACCAGTTTGAGTGTTTCTCGCGCATTATGATCCGTGATCAGAATCCCTAGACCTCGATCTCGCAACCGGCGCAGTATTTTTTGCACTTCGTAGACGGTGATTGGATCAATTCCCGAGAACGGTTCATCCAACAGAAGAAGCTTGGGTGTCGTCACCAGAGCACGAGTGATCTCCAGTCGGCGTTTTTCACCACCAGAGAGTTGATAGGCTTTAGAATGTGCGAGTCGAGTCAGATCAAGTTCCTCGAGCAGGTATTGCAGGCGAACAGATCGTTCCCGCCGGGTTAATCGACATGTTTCCAGAATCGCGAGGATGTTCTGTTCCACCGTGAGTTTCCGGAACACGGAAGGCTCCTGAGTAAGGTAACCAATCCCCAATCGGGCTCGGTTGTGCATTGCCATGCCTGTGATCGCCTGATTTTGGAAAAAAACCTTTCCTGCATCGGGTTTCACCACGCCGACAACCATATTAAAGGTTGTGGTTTTCCCAGCACCATTGGGGCCGAGCAAGCCGACGATCTCTCCAGGCGATACCGTGATGCCCACCTTGTCCACCACACGTCGTCGCTTGTAAATCTTGACCAGACCTTCCGTGCGGAGCAATGGACCTCGGTCAGCAGCAACAGCATCGGGCTTTTGCGGAAGATCATCCACAGACTGGGTTAATGGTAGTTTAGACAATCTGAATTTAAGTTGCCGAGGTTATCGATGATTGGCAACCCAAGAGTTGTTTTTTGAACGCGAGGATGGCTTATCCAACTCGCCGTTGAGTCGTCCGTTTTGATTCTTTTCCTGCGTGCCATCTTCGATTAACGTATGACTACAGATTTACCATCCGACCATTAAACCTATGTGGCAGTTTTTACGCCGAGTCTCACTCACGCAATGGATCATGATTTCCATGGCCGCTGGAATTCTTGTGGGTTACTTTTATCCCCTAGAATCCCAAAGTGTAAAAGTCATCTCCACGGTTTTTCTCAAGATGATTAAGTGCATTCTTGTACCGCTTGTTTTTGGGACTTTGGTGGTGGGAATAGCCGGGCACAGCGATGATTTGAAGGCCGTGGGGCGGCTTGCGTTGAAATCCATCCTGTATTTTGAGATCGTTACAACCCTCGCTTTAGTGATTGGTTTAGCCGCCGTTAATCTGGCCACCCCTGGGCTGGGAACGAAACTACCGCCGCCTGCTCCAACTAAGGAAATCGCTGCTCCATCGCACGTCACCTTCACCAGCATCCTTGAACATATTGTTCCCAAGAGTTTTTTCGAGGCCGCTGCCTCGAATGATGTGCTTCAAATAGTCTTTTTTGCGATGCTCTTTGGTGTTGCTTTGGCCCAGGTACCCTCAGCTCAACGCGAGCCAATGTTGCGATTTTGCGAAAGCTTGACCGAAGTGATGTTCAAATTCACTGGGCTAGTGATGAAATTCGCACCTCTCGGTATTGGTGCCGCGATGGCCTACACCGTGGGACACAGCGGACTGAGTGTGCTCTTCAATCTCGGGAAACTCATCCTCACCCTCTACGTCGCCCTGATTGTCTTTTGTTTGGTTGTTTTTCTCCCGATTGCACTCTGGATCCGACTCCCCATCAAAAAGTTTCTCAGACTCCTTCGTGAACCAATCATTCTCGCATTCACAACCACCTCATCGGATGCAGCCATGCCGGACGCCATGAAGCGATTGGTCAGTTTTGGGGTTCCAAAGCGGATTGTTTCCTTTGTGATGCCCTTGGGCTACTCATTCAATCTTGATGGATCAACCCTCTATCTCGCCGTTGCCTCGGTTTTTGTGGCTCAGGCGGCAGGGATTCCTCTGACGTGGAGTCAACAGTTAACCATGATGCTCATGTTGATGTTAACGAGTAAAGGCATGGCGGGAATTCCCCGAGCTTCGCAAGTCATTCTCGCAGGCACTCTCGTGAGCTTTAACTTACCACTGGAGGGTATCATCCTCATTATCGGCGTGGACGAACTCATGGATATGGCACGTACAACCGTCAATCTTGTGGGCAACTGTCTTGCGACCACGGTCATGGCTCACTGCGAAGGGGAGGTTGGTTGGGATCAAAAGGAAAGCAAACCGGTTTCAGTGTAGGTTTTACCCGAACCTCCTGATTTTTTTCACGGTTCTCGACCAGTAATTTGTATTTACAGGTTGATTTGGACTCAGGACTTGGCATCAATAGGACCGTTGAACCCATTGAAAGAGTCTACGGGACCAATTGTGTCCCTGCGAAAGCTTCGTGCGATTTGGTTTCTTTTTTTTGTTTTCATCGCTTTCTCTAAGAACTTTGTGGGTCTTCCTGAGCAGCTTTGGCAAACCATCCCAGAGGGCCGATTTCGTAAGTTAACAGCGTTCGATACGAACCGAGCGGCTAGTTTCAAACTGTTGAACAATGCGCAGTTGGGGATTTCCTTCACCAACACCCTCCCTGAGGCACTCGCACAATCACGTCAATATTCATTAAATGGCGCGGGGTTAGCTTTGGGTGATTTTGATAGGGATGGACTCCCAGACATTTATCTGTGCAACAAAGGGGGTCGAAACCACCTTTATCGAAATGTCGGAAAATGGCAGTTTCAGGACGTGACGGAAGCCATGGGGTTGTCCTCAACCAACCAATCTTCCACAGGTGCCTTATTCGCTGACCTGAACGGCGATGGTTGGTTAGATTTAGTGGTCACCGTGTTTGGGGGACCTAACGCGATATTCTTCAATAAAGCAGGACTAAATTTCACGAATATCACGGACTCGGTAGCTCTTCCGTCGCGAGCTAATTTGACATCGATCGCAGCATCCGATGTCGATGGCGACGGATGGTTGGAATTGTACCTGTGCAATTTCGGGTTGGAATCCATTGGTGGCGACGGCGTTTCCCTCGCGACTCGTGTGATCAATGGTCAAACAAAAGTTCAAGGACGCTTTGCTAACCGAGCCAAAATTGTGGACGGAAGGTTGATAGAGTTTGGCGACCAAGACCTGTTGTTTGGAAACCTTGGTGAAGGGCGGTTTCAACTCCGGAACTGGGAGGATTACTTTAATTACTCGGAGGGTAAACCGATGCGTGCTCCTTGGGATTTTGGTTTGGCCGTCCAAATGCGTGATATCAACGGGGACGGTTTCCCCGACATTTACGTCTGTAATGATTTTCAGACACCCGACCGGCTTTGGCTGAACGACGGAAAAGGTAGATTTAATCTGGCTCCGATGCACACCCAACGCACGATGGCTTATGCTTCGATGGGTGTGGATTTTGCAGATATAAATCGGGATGGATTGCTCGATTTCATCACGGTGGAAATGATGCCGACGTTGCACGGTCGCAGGGCACAGGAAAGTTTACCTCATGACACCGGTCGGCGTGGACGAGATTCAGGTAACGAACTGGAACAAGTCGCTCGAAATTGTCTCTATCTGAACCGAGGCGACGGCACCTATGCAGAAATTGCTCAATTCGCTGGTTTGACTGCCAGCGATTGGTCGTGGACGCCACTCTTCCTTGATGTGGATCTGGACGGTTATGAAGATTTACTCATCACCAACGGCAATCTCAAGGACATGAATAATCTAGATGCTGCTGAGAGTGAAAAAGCGGGACGAAAGCCGCTGATCTCACAAATTAACCAGCCTCTCCTCACCCCTAACGCTGCTTTTCGCAACCGAGGCGACCTGACGTTTGCAGACATGCAAACCTCGTGGGGATTCAATGCCACCAATATTTCCCAAGGTATGGCGGTCGCAGATTTTGATGGAGATGGCGATCTCGACATCGTGGTCAACTGTTTGAACTCTCCACCGCTGATCTATCGCAATGAGAGCAGTGCCGCGCGGTTAAAGGTCAGTTTGGAAGGCTTGCCTCCTAACTCACAGGGAGTTGGTGCCAAAATTTTCGTCCGAGGCGGTGGGCTCACGCAGTTTCAGGAAATCATTTGTGGCGGGCAGTATCTCTCCAGCTCAGAAATGGTGCGCACGTTCGCTGGTTTTTCAGCTACTAACTTATTGGATGTGGAGATTCGGTGGCGCAGCGGACGTCGATCTTTTCTTAATCAGGTGCCGAGTAATGTGGAATTAGTAGTGCAGGAAGCGCGCGCGACAGCCAGTGGTAATCCTGATCCCACTGCGCCGGCGGTTGCCGATGCCTTATTCCAACCTGCGAGTGCTGTGCCGGATCGAAAGGACGAACTCGTCGAATTTGATGACTACTCTACTCAACCTTTACTTCATCGAAAACTGAGCCACGCAGGGCCCGGCTTAGCAGTTGCGGATATCAATGAAGACGGTCGGCCTGATTTATTTTTTGGTGCCAGCTTTGGCGGAATGCTCTCCATCGAACTGAACCTCCCTGAGGGTTGGAAGAAGTGGACAACACCGCCCCTCGCCGACTTCGGCGAATTTAAAAACGAGTCGCCGACAATTCCAATCCAGAGGTGGAGTTTTGACGACGTGATTTCCGGTCAATCAGAATCGGTAATCGCATGGACCAATAGGTTAGGGGAATTGACTCTCGCTGCCACAATCTCCAGTGGTCAGGGAGGAACTGGACAAGTGCGAATTGCTCGGCTACGTCGAGGTCAGCTCGTTGGCTCGGTCGCGTTGATTCTCGAGATGAATCCCTCCACGCTGGCTGCTGGTGATCTCGACGGAGATGGCAAAATGGAATTATTTGTTGGGGGCGGTTCCATCAAGGATCATTGGCCGATGCCGACTCAATCCATCCTGTTGCGAGAAATTAAGCATGGTTGGGAAATAGATCACACGAATAGCCCCCTCCTGCGCTCCAGCGGGTTGGTCAGTGCGGCTCAATGGATAGATGTCAATGGGGACCACCAACTCGATCTTGTCACTGTAGGTGACTGGGGTGCGCCTCAGCTTTATATCAACCAAGGTGGAACACTCCGCCGTGCCGGGGCTGAATGGGGACTTGCCGCCTTTCAGGGTTGGTGGAACGGGATTGTCTCTGGAGATTTTGATCGGGATGGAAAAATTGATTTACTGATCAGCAACTGGGGTTTGAACACCCCTTGGACGTCCGCCACGAACCCACCGCTGAGCTGGGGATACGGCGAACGCTCAGGAGCCTCCTCTTTTGTTCTGATTGAAGCCGCGTTCGACCGTTCGCTTGGAAATATCGTCCCACAACGGACCTTGGGTGAGTTGGCTGCTGTTTGGCCAGATTTTCGAGAACGGTTTCCGACGCATGCCGCCTTTGCAAAAGCCAGTCTTGATCAGGCGTGGGGACAATCCAGTCCCCAAATGCAGCGTGCTGAAGTGAACGAATGGCGCACCACGTTATTTTTAAACCGTGGAGGCCGTTTTGAGGCCCGCCCCTTACCCATATCTGCCCACTTGGCTCCAGTCTTCGGAGTTGGAGCTGCAGATTTTAATGGGGACGGTTACCTCGATGTGTTTCTCGCCCAAAACTTTTTTGCGTTGCGCCCGGAAGTTTCGCGATGCGATGCAGGGCAGGGGCTAATCCTCCTCGGCAACGGTAAAGGTGATTTTCGAGCCCTCACCCCTCGTGAGAGTGGCGTGACCATGGACGGGGAACAACGAGCCGTCGTTGTCGCTGATTTCAATGGAGATGGAAATCCTGATCTAGCCGTCACCCAATACGGCCAGCCTCCGAAACTCTGGCAGTCCCGCAAACATTAAGACTCTACGAGTTTTCGTTTTTTTGTAACAGTTCTTGCATTCTGGATTGATTCGGGACATTATTAAGCGGGTTTGATTGCTTTACTCACTATTCTGGCCTCACATCGAAGGCCTCTTTTGAAAGCAATTATTTGCTCACCATTGTGCCGGATGAAAGCTCTTGCGAAAGTCGCAAGGGGCTCTGCTTTTGTAGCAGATTGACTCCCGGCGTCCCCGTTCCATAGTAGACTGCTGTTTTGTTGTCCGTTTTTGCATTTATTTTAATATGGTGAAAGCCAAGGCGAAAAAATCCGCGACCTCTCCGGTCGCCAAGTTAAAGAAACCGGCCAAGCGAGCTGCTGTGAAAGCACCTGTGCGTAAGGTCAAAAAAACTCCAAAGGTGCTTCCTGCAAAAGCCCGAAGTGCGAAAGCACCAGCGAAGATGACCAAGCCAATTTCCAGCAAAAAATTGGCTGCAAAATCTACTCCGGTGCAAGCAGCTTCGAAACCAGCGAAGATGACCAAGCCAGTTTCCAGCAAAAAATTGGCCGCAAAGTCTACTCCGGTGCAAGCAGCTTCGAAACCGGTGAGGGGTCGAAAACCAAAAGCCATTGTTGCGGAGATTAAGCTGATCGCCCCTAAAGGTCGTGGCAAAAAAGGTCGCGGTTCATCGGGGAACTCGGGAGCAACAGCTCAGGCAGGGAATGCCGCTGCTGCTCAACCGGTGGTCCCCGTGGGTCTTGATGTGACGGAAAAGGTTAAGGAGCTTGTTCGATTGGCAAAGGAGCAAGGGTATCTCACCTACAATGATATCAATGATTCCTTGGGTGACAATACGCCAACGCCGGATGATCTGGACGAAATATATACCAAGTTACACAACTTGGATGTCGAGATTGTGGATCAGGCTGAAGTGGATGTTGTCAAACAGCCTGAGCCCGAGGAGGAGGAAGTCAAAGAGGACTCAAAGATGCGTCTGGATATTCTGGATGATCCAGTCCGGATGTATCTGAAGCAGATGGGTCAAGTCCCCCTCCTAACGCGCGAACAAGAGGTAGAGATTTGCAAACGTATCGAGGTTGCCGAGGAACAGGTTAAAAACATTATTTACGGGCTTGGATTTACAGCAAAAGAACACCTTGCACTCGCGGAAAAGCTACTTTCTGAGCCACCTAAGGAACGTTTTGATCGAGTCATTGTTGATAAGAAAATCGATAGTCGAGATGCCCATCACAAAGAGTTGCGCCGGCTCCTAAAAAGTGTCCGTAAGGCGGAAGCGGAAGTGGATAAAGTTTATCTAGATTGGCAAGCTTCAGGTGGCAAAGCAGATAAGAACCAGATTGTTTTTCAAAAGCTCGATCTGAAACTGCAGAAGACTTTTTACAAGTTTTTCTACAAACAAAAAGTGCTTGAGGAGATGGCGGTAGTTGCCGACAACATCCACGATAAACTTCAAGCGAGCCTTCGTGGCATTCACGAGTTGGAACACCAGAAGAACGTTCCGCATAAAGCTCAGTTGATTCAGGCGGAACAACGAAAGATCAAAGCACTTGAGGAGTTCGTCCGTATGCCCGCAGCGCAATACCTCAAGGCGCACGCTCAATTGAAGGACTTTGCCGAGAAGGCACATCAGGCCAAGACTGAAATGGTGGAGGCGAATCTTCGACTCGTCATTTCGATCGCCAAGAAATATACAAATCGTGGGCTTTCGTTTCTGGATCTGATCCAGGAAGGCAACATGGGTCTGATGAAGGGGGTCGAAAAGTTTGAGTATCGACGAGGGTTTAAGTTCTCAACTTATGCGACCTGGTGGATTCGTCAGGCCATCACTCGTTCGGTAGCCGACCAAGCACGGACGATCCGGATCCCCGTGCATATGATCGAGGTGATCAACAAGCTGATGCGGGTGCAAAAGCAGTTGGTTCAGGATTACGGGCGAGAACCGACGCCGGAAGAAATCGCCGATGAAATGGAGCTGCCTGTCGAGCGTGTGCGTGCGATTCTCAAAATGGCGCAACAGCCTATTTCGCTTCAATCCCCTGTGGGAGATAGTGACGAGGCGAATTTCGGAGATTTTATCGAGGATAAAAAGGCCGAAAACCCCATGGACATGACCAGCTATAGCATGCTGAAGTCAAAGCTGGGGGATGTGCTTGGCAGTTTAACGGAGCGCGAGCGTAAGATTCTTGAACTGCGATTCGGCCTTGTGGATGGCTATGCCCGCACGTTGGAAGAAATTGGAAAACAGTTCAAAGTCACCCGGGAACGTATCCGCCAAATCGAGGCCAAAGGTTTGAGGAAACTTCGTCATCCGACTCGAATCCGCCACCTTCAAGGCTTCCTCGATTCTGAAGAAGTCGCATAAAGTGAGCTTTCGCCTGCACCCCTACTTTTTTAGGGGTGCGGGTGATTAAACCAATGCTTGAGTCTCTGTAATGCGCAAGCGCGGTGGCTCAGCCGGTTTTTGAATTCCTCGCCGAGTTCACCAAACGATTGATCGAATCCTGTGGGCGCAAAAAGCGGGTCATAACCGAACCCTTTTCCTCCTTGGGGTGCTTGTAGTATCCGACCTTCGCAGGTTCCTTCGAAAAACACAGTCCGACTCTCGCCTTGCGTCTGCGTATTTCGAGACGCTTTTAATCCAGACAATGAAATCAACGCCAGAACACATCTGAACCGGGCGGTGCGCTGGGATTCTGGCAGGTTCGCGAGTACGTTGAGGAGTTTGGCGTTGTTGGCGTGGTCTGGTGCGTTGCCATAGATGTTTTTGTCGAGATGTGCGAAGCGGGCGGAATACACCCCGGGTGCGCCCTCCAGCGCATCCACCTCAAGGCCCGAGTCATCGGCTAGGACGTAAGTTTCATCCAAGGATTCTAAAAATGGAATGGCATAATCGGCGAGAGCTTCAGCTTTCTTAGCAGCGTTGCCTTGAAATGAAGGAGCATCCTCAACGACTTCGGGTGCTTGTGGGAAGTCACGCAGAGTGAGCCAGCGGATAGGTTCCGCGAAGATCGCCTGAATTTCCTCGTTTTTATGAGCGTTCCTAGTGGCAACGAGGATGGTCTTCATGCGTGAGTCTCAAAACCGGACGCTGCAATGACACGGTGTCAAGAAAGAGCCGGACGCGGGCGGTATTTTTTAACAAGTGCGAGCACTTGTTCCAATGGTTTCATTCCACCCGTGCAGGTTGAGTCCGCAAGGGAAGCCGCCGCAGCACAAACCCCTGTGAGAAGGCATTGTTGGAGGGGTTCGTCCTCATGCAGTCCTAGCAAAACCCCTGCACAGAAAGCATCACCAGCTCCGGCGGTGCCCTGGATGTACTTTTGCGGAAGGTTTAAGGAAGATTGCCAAGAATCCTCGCCTTTCCGTGTGCGTGCAAACGCTCCTTCTGGAAAATGAATAACCACCAATTCCCGAACCCCGAGTTGTAAAAGAGCCCCGGCGGCGTGACGAAGTGCCACGGTGTCAAGATTGCCATCAGCCTGACGAATCTTAAACCCCGTCGTTTTCCCAGCCTCGATTTCGTTAAGGATGCAATAATCGACATGTTTCAGGGAGGGAGAAACGATCTTAGAAAAACGATTACTGTCCTCGCTCACAACATCGATGCTGGTTTTTAGACCAGCCTCCTGTGCTTGGAAAAGGAGCTTGGCAGCTCGTGTGACGTGAACCCGATCCGGTGCATCCAGAGCATCGAGCAAGAGCAGGTAACCTAAGTGAAATATTTTGGCATTGGTCTTTTTGAAGTCGATATCCGTTCCTTCCCAAAGCGCGTTGGCTCCTCGGTAATGGAAGAACGTTCGTCGACCGTTCCCAATTTCTGTCATCACATCCGTGTAAGATGTGGAGGCTGCGTCCGTAGTTTTGAGAAGTTTGGTGTCAATTTGATGGCTCTCGCAATCCTTCAGAATCGATTTTCCCAGAAGATCCTGCCCAACAAGTCCAGCAGCCGAGAGAGGAATGTCGGCCCCCATTTTCGCGATGTCGATCAGGACATTATACGGCGCGCCTCCAGTCCCTTGCGCTTGGCTACGAATGTTCGCGAGTTGTTCGCGCTGTGGATACACATCAACCATTTTTACTTGGTCGATGATCCAATTTCCACCCGCCAACAAACCTTTACGAGACCCTGAAGACTTCTTTTTCATGAGCAACAATCAAGCGTTTCAACTGTTTTGTTTTTGGCAAAGCCGCATTTGATTTAGTGGATAATAGAAGAATCCCTTGGAGTTGTCGCTACCCAATTGATTCAGACATCACGTCGGATTTACTCGGACTGCAACCGCGCATGCCAAAGCTTGCGATCGTGTGGTTCAACGTGGGCGGAAGTGCCTTCCACCCCCTGATGTTGATCCTCTAGGCTTTGGGCCCCCGCTAGGAGCACTTTTTGGACGCGATCCACCTCGCTGACCGTTCGGACGGTGCCGAGCACCAGAATCAGGTTCAGACGGAGGAGCCGATTGACTGTAATTAAATCCCTCAGCCTTCTTTCGCACGATCCCTCTACCAATAAATTTTTCGAGAGCGCGCAGTTCATCCTGATCTTCCGGCGTTACAAAGCTGATGGCATCACCAACCGCATGAGCGCGGCCTGTGCGTCCGATGCGATGCACGTAGTCTTCTACATGCATGGGGAAATCGTAATTCACTACATGCGAGATGCCATCCACATCAATTCCTCGTGCAGCAATATCGGTTGCAACCAGTACTCGCACATCTCCCGATTTAAAATCCTTCAAAGCTCGCAACCTTTGGCTTTGGGAGCGGTTCGAATGAAGCGTTGCTGTCTTGATGCCGTCCTGTTCCAACCTGCGAGCGATGCGATCAGCTCCATGCTTCATGCGGGAGAACACAAGCACCATATTCATCGTTTGTTCGCGGAGCAGATACGCAAGGAGAGCGGGCTTGAGATGCTTCGGAACTTCATACACTAATTGTGTCACCGTCTCCGCTGGGTTCGAGCGACGACCAATTTGAACTAGCTTTGGTGCTCGTTGGAATTCATGCGTGAGCGATTCAATCTCCTTCGAAAGGGTCGCCGAAAAAAGGAGGGTCTGCCGTTGTTGAGGCAACGATTGAACGACCTGCCGAATCGCGGGGAGAAACCCCATGTCCAGCATTCGATCAGCCTCGTCGAGAACTAAGAATTGCAACCCAGAAAAATCGGCACACCGTCGGCTCATTAAATCGAGGAGCCGACCTGGGCAGGCAATGATTATTTGGGTGCCAGCGCGGAGGGCGTCAATTTGAGGCCGCTCACCCACACCTCCGAAAACCGTCGCGATGCGCAAGGGCAGATGGCGACCGTAGGCTCGCACGTTTTCCTCGATTTGCACGGCGAGTTCGCGAGTGGGAGCCAGAACTAGAACCTTTGTCCCTCGGCGAGTTCCATCACCGATCAACGAGGCAAGCTTCGTTAAAATCGGCAACGTGAAGGCCGCCGTTTTTCCGGTTCCAGTTTGGGCGATCCCAATCAAATCCTGCCCAGCCAGAATCCTTGGGATTACCGCAGCCTGAATAGGCGTAGGCTCCGTATAACCCGCCTCATGGACTGCTTGGAGTATCTTTGCGTCAAGACCGAGTGCTCGAAATGGCATGCACTAGATGATGGATGTAAAACGGGGAATTGCACGCATTTAATAAACTTTCAACGCGCACAGTTCCGCCGTTCTACTGTTACCAATTACTGTTCTCGGTTCAGTATTCGCGCATGTGTTTCATGCCGGGGGCTGGGACTGGATATTTTCCGTCTGGTCCCATGGTGACAGGAGGAGCAGAAGCCATCGTTAATTTATCGATGGTCGGTGCGAATTCGTGTTCGTGGTTGAGAATCCCGTCCCATGTGATGACTTGGCCAGTGTGCGCCGCCATACGACCCATCGACGTGACAAGGCTAGCTTCTGCACCACGTTTGGCTTCGTTGAATGGCTTGTTATTGCGAATGGCATCGACTAAGTCGTCCCATTCATTCTGGTAGGGATCGGATTCTGGTTGCGGATATTTCCAAGTCACATCTTTAGGATCCTGAGATTGACCTTTAAATATGCGGCATTTACCCGGCGCATGGCCTGATGTGGAAACAATCGCGGAGCCCTTGGAGCCGTGTGCGTAACTAGCAAATTCGTCATTACAGCCCGCAACGTTGCGGCCATACATCATCAACTTGCTTCCGTCACCGTAGGTGTATTCGACCTGATAATTATCAAAGTTTTGGTCGATGGCCTCACCGCGAAAATGGCGACCTCCAACGGCTTGAGCTTGCTTTGGCCAAGCATTTTTCATCCACGAGCATTCATCAATTTGGTGGATATAAAAGTCGCTGAATGTTCCACCACTGGCCCATAGGAAGCTGTGAAATTTCTGGATCTGATACATCAGATCCGTAATCACACCCGGGTTAGGGGGAGCAAAGCCGACCATAGGACCCGCCATGCGATAAGCCCTGAGTAGGATCAAGTCTCCAATTTCGCCTTGTTGAATTCGTTCGTGCAACGCTTGGCGGGCACGACAATGGCGAACCATTAAACCCACACCAACTTTCAACCCTGCTTTTTCAGACTCTTCAGCTAATTTAAACATTTTCCTCGTGGTAGGCCCATCGGTGGTGATGGGTTTTTCCATGAAGACGTTGAGTTTCTTTTCGATGGCATAAGCAAAATGAACCCATCGAAAACCCACGGGAGTGGCAAAAATCACGACATCACCGGGCTTGAGGCAATCCATCGCCTTTTTGTAAGCATCGAAGCCGACAAATCTCTTATCTTCCGCCACGTCAACCTTGGTACCATGTTCGCGTTTCAACGCGTCGTGGCTTGCCTTCAGTCGATCCGGAAACACATCCCCCATGGCAACAAGCTTGATCGGTCCGCTTTTGGTGCTCAGAGCATTGCTTGCAGCTCCCGTGCCGCGCCCACCGCAGCCGATTAGGGCTACTTGGATTAGCTCGTTTCCGGCAGCGTGAACATGAGGTAATACCACACCCGCCAGAGCGGAAACGGTGGCAATTTTTCCCGTGACTTTGATAAAGTCGCGGCGCGAGGTATGAAGATCAGTTGGGTTGTTCATATGTAGTTCTAAGACGTTGCCCGTTTCGTGAGAATTCACAAGCACTTGTTTTAAGGAGTTGATTTGGCTCGACTCCTGCCATCTCTGGACTACAACCCTCGACATCTTGAACACAGATTCAGTCACCCTGCCTTCTTGGATGTTAGCCTCGCTCGCGGTCCTGTTCATCGGCTTATCGAAAGCCGGTTTCGGCGGCGGGTTAGGCATGCTGACAACTCCTTTGTGCGTTATGGCTTTCGGACCAACTCAGGCTATTGGGGTTCTTCTACCTCTGCTTTGTGCGGGAGACGCGTTGTCGTTGTATCATTACTGGCGCAAATGGCGTGTTGAGAATCTTTGGTTTCTACTTCCGGGGATGGTGATCGGAGTCGCTACGGGAGCTCAATTATTTAATCGTTTTTCTGCGAGAGAATTGAACGTCATCATCGGCACGATGGCGGTGTTGTTCGTGCTTTATCAGTTAGCCAAGGAAACGATTTTTAAAAAACTAACGCGTTTTGTTCCAAATCATCGGTTAGGTTTCATCTGTGGATTAGGTGCTGGAGTGACCTCCACCTTTGCCCATGGAGCAGGTCCCGTAGTGAACGCTTTTCTGATTCCTCAACGGTTCCCTAAAGAGATTTATACAGGAACCACAGTTCTGGTTTTTACATGGATGAACGGCATCAAAATACCGTTCTTTTTGAACAGTGGCATCATTACCCAACAAACCCTTTATCTAAGTTTGCTGTATTTGGGATTGATTCCTTTAGGGGTTTGGGCGGGCGTTTGGTTAAATCGGCGAATCCCTGAAAAGTTATTCGTCAAACTCGTCTACTTGTTTACTTTTTTAACCGGTATTCAACTCATCTTCGAGTTCAAGCTCTAGTCCCAGAGAGTGATTGTGGTGAGCACCCCATGCTCACATAGGACGAAGGTGGAAAAACAAGCCTTTCTGCGGAAATTATCGATGAGTCAACGGCTTGGGGTGACGTGAGAGGATTGTGTCGCGTTGAGCCCAGGCTGGATCGGCGGAAGGAAAATCTAGGTTATGATGTAAGCCTCGGCTTTCGGGGCGTTGCAGGGCACTGGCTATAATCAACTCCGCAACGGTGGCAATATTTCGTAATTCTAGCAGATCGCTTGTGACGGTAAATCCCCAGTAATACTCTTGGATCTCTGCCTGCAAATTCTTGATCCGAGATTGAGCCCGTAGGAGTCTTTTGTTGGTGCGAACGATTCCGACATAATCCCACATCAGGCGACGGATTTCATCCCAGTTATGGGAGACCACAACCATTTCGTCAGCGTCGGTGGCGGTACCTGATTCCCAGTGCGGTAGTTGCTGGGGTAGATTTGCGTGAGGCGTGGCCAGGCCATGCTTTGCGGCGCGATGAGCACAGACTAGGGCTTCGAGGAGCGAGTTACTCGCGAGGCGATTGGCCCCATGCAAACCGGTGCAGGCCACCTCGCCGACTGCGTAGAGGCCTTCGATCCCCGTCTCTCCATCGAGTGTGGTTTTGATACCTCCGCATTGGTAGTGGGCTGCGGGTACGACTGGGATTGGTTCCTTGCTCATGTCGATCCCATACCGTTGGCAGGTCTCGTAGATGTTAGGGAAACGTTCGATAATAAAACGAGCTGGCTTGGTTGTTATGTCGAGCCAGACATGGGGAGAACCGCTTTTTTTCATCTCCGTATCGATGGCGCGAGCGACCACATCGCGAGGAGCTAAGGAGGCCAGCGGGTGGTATTGTTCCATGAACTCGGCTCCGGCAAAGGTGCGGAGAACTCCTCCCTCGCCCCGCACGGCTTCGCTAATTAAAAACGATTTGGCTTTGGGATGAAAGAGGCAGGTGGGATGGAACTGGATAAACTCCATGTTGGCCACAGCCGCCCCTGCTCGGTAGGCCATGGCAACGCCGTCGCCAGTGGCGATGTCTGGATTGGTCGTAAACAAATAAACTTTGCCACAACCACCGGTGGCCAATAGCACAACTGGTGCGGCGAATGTCTTTACGACACCAGCAGGCTTGTCGAGAACATAGACTCCTAAGCATCGATTCGAACCCGGAAGCCCTATTTTTTTGGACGTAATCAAGTCAATAGCGAAGTGATTCTCGAATATTTGGATGTTGGGCTGCCGAGCGATTGCCTGAAGCAACGCGCTCTCGATTTCTCGGCCAGTGACATCTTTCGCGTGCAAGATACGGCGTTTGGAATGGCCGCCTTCCCGACCTAGATCCAGCTCTGGCGCACTTTCGGAGGAGGATCCGACACGCTCAGAGAATTTCATTCCCAGATCGATCAGTTCGTTGACCCGTGCAGGTCCTTCCTCAACGATTTTTCGCACGACATCATCTCGGCAGAGCCCTGCTCCAGCCTCCACTGTATCGCGGACGTGCATTTCGAAGGAATCCTCCTTTGAAGTGACTGCAGCGATCCCGCCTTGAGCGTAGTTGGTGTTGGATTCAGCTCTGTTCTTTTTTGTCACGATCGCGACGCGTCCAAAGCGTGCGACGTTCAACGCATAAGATAAGCCCGCAATTCCACTTCCCAAAACGATGAAATCAAACTTAAAAGGTTCAGAGGGCATAAAAACCGGTGTTAAACTGGACCATTGTCAATCAATCGCGTCGCGCCAAAACGAACCGCCAATGCGATATGATGCCCTCGGAGGATCTTGGTGACGGGCACTAGTGTGTCGGGATGGAAAAACTCGATGTATTCGGGTTCTGCCTCGGGTTGCTGTCGAATGAGGTGCTCGATTTCCTTGGATAAGGTTTTTGAAAGCAGAAATTTTGGCGAGGCTTGCACTCGTTGGCGAGCATGGGTAATGGATTGTGACAATACTACCGCCTGGGTTCGTTGGGTCGGCGTGAGGTAGGCGTTGCGTGAACTCATTGCCAAGCCGTCAGGTTCGCGCAATGTTGGTGCCACCACGAGTGTTAATGGTATGTTGAGATCACCCACCATCTTGCGAAGCACGGCCGCTTGTTGAAAATCTTTCGCTCCAAAAAAAGCGACCGATGGCAGCACGATATTAAATAATTTCGTTACGACTGTCGCGACTCCTCGAAAATGAGTTGGGCGGGATATCCCTTCCATGGATTGACTGAGGAACGACTCAGAAACATAGGTAGAGAATTCCACCGTTTCAGAGGGGTACATTTCTTCATTCGACGGCGCAAAAACGACGTCAACACCCGCCCGTCGGCACATCGCCAGATCACCTTCTAAATTTCGGGGATACCGTGATAAATCTTCCGTTGCGGCGAATTGGGTGGGGTTTACAAAGATGCTGACAACCACAACTCCAGACCGCCCCACGCGGCGGCGGGCGGCTGTGATCAAGCTTTCATGTCCCGCGTGAAGGTACCCCATGGTAGGAACGAAACTCACGCGTTTTTTCTCTGACTGCCAACGCCGAGCCATCGTCTGCATTTTTTTTACGACCTTGATGACGCGCATGGAATCACGTGAAAAAGTGAATTCTGATCCTGAACTAAAAGGGTAGGTCGGTTTGAGCTGTTTTCGAATCAGTCGAGGTGATGTTGGGTTGTAGGCTGGCGTCTGGGGTTGGATCCGCGCCGACATCGGATTCGAAGGATGTTTCTGCCTCGATCTCAGGCTCTGGGGTTATCTCCGAAGGAGTTTCAACGGTCTGCTCAGTTGTCGCGGGAGAAGGTTCGGTACAGGAGACCAGCGCGTGTCGAATGAGTTGACCTTGGTAAGTAAAACCACAGGCCAGAATCGTTTTTATTGGCACTTCGTCTGTTGGTGCCGCCTCGCTCTGCACCGTTTGCTGCGAGTGAGGATCAAACGGCTCACCTACGGCAGGGATGAAAGGATTGAGGCCGACCCGTCGAACGGATTCACGGCATGCATTTTGAAACTGGCTTATTTGAGTAATCACGCTCGATTGGCCGGACTGAACAGCGGCACCGTGGAGAGCGAATAGATGATCAAAAATGGTTGCTGCAGCTTGTAACCACTCCCGTTCACCTCGTTTGAGTTTATCGACTTCCAGTTTTTGATGCTCAATCTCTGTGCGCTGGGCGTTGCCCATAAACTCTTCAAAAGTGCGAGTCTCAGTCGTCATTCGGTCACACATTTGAGAGGCCGTTAGCACCGTTTTTGCGGCTGAGTCCTGAGCGGTCTGCCAGCGAGATGTGGCCTCGTTGATCTGGAGGCCGAGGGTTTCCAGTTGCTGGATTCGATCGACAGCGACCTTCAGTTGTTGGTTTTCACAACCACGAACTTGCGCTGCGAAGTTTCTGAGAAATGGCTGACAGCCAATCCAAGCCGCTAAAGCTCCTGTCGCGAGGCAGCCCAGAGCCAGAAAAACTTGGGATTGATCGCGGGGTGGCAAAATCTTGCTCAGCAGCCACATGGCTAATCCGGCCAGAAACACATTGAGAATCAGAAACGGCCAATAAGGCAGTTTAGGTGTCGGTGCATTGCTCATGACTACTGTCTGTCATAGTAAAACAATTCCTCGGTGGCGATGTAAAAATCGGAGATCGAAACAACGGGTTGAACGTCGGCTTCGTTGTGTGAGCGATTATCCGAGTGAATAAAACCTTTTGCAGTAGGTCGAAACGTAGGATGGATAAAAAGCCGATGTCTCAAAATAACCATGAACACCCTCGATCCAGTCCTGTGTTTTCAAACAGAGCGATCCGAATCTTTTTGATTGTGTTAGCCGCTTGGATTGTCGGAGGGTTTTGGATGGTTCTTGGGGATACTTCCCTGGAAACTGGCTTAGAAAAACCCTTCCGGTGGCACTCATTTCTAGCTCCATTTCATTCAGTGATTCTGCATTACCCGATCGGATTTATTACAATCGTTTGTGCATTGGAAATTGTGGGTTTTTTTCGCAAGAAATGGGAGTTCCGTCAGTCCATCGGAATCATCATGCTACTGAGTGCGATGAGTGCGGTTCTCGCGGCCGGACTCGGATGGTTACGAGCTCAAGGCGGGGATTACAATGCGGTCATTCTTGAACGCCACCGTTGGAGCGGTGTCGTTGTCACTGTTTTGACGATCTTAACCACATTGATTTATTTCAAAACCTATCGAGGAATCATACTGCGAAGGTGGGTTGTTGTTTACCGGACTGGTT
>WBXJ01000019.1 GCA_008933045.1 Verrucomicrobiota bacterium | reverse complement strand
GATCACGGGATCGGAGGCCGGCTTCGACATGTCCAATCTTAATTCCGATCTTAGCGCAGACCAGGGCGGCAGCGACGGTGGAGTTGATATCCCCATACACCAGGACGATATCTGGCTTTTCTGCCAGGAGAACTTCTTCCAACTTCATCATGGTCTGCGCAGTTTGCACTGCATGAGTGCCAGACCCGATGCCAAGGTTGAAATCGGGATGAGGGATGCCAAGCTGGTTAAAAAACACGTCAGACATGTTCTTATCATAATGCTGACCAGTATGGATGATTTTCTGGGAAAGCCGCGACTTGGTGGCGATCGCTGCGATTGCCGGCGCGGCTTTCATAAAGTTGGGCCGGGCTCCAATGACGTGCATTACCTTCATTTTATTTTGCCTGTTGCGCCTGCTCGACGATATTCAATATGGCCTGCGTTACCTCTATGATTTCCTGAAATGGAATTGGAGCTGGTTTACCGTACCGAATGGAGTTGATCCAAGCAGCCATCTCGGCTTTGTGTCCTTTATCCTGAGACCAGAGGTTCATTTTTTTGAAGCCTGGCCAGCCATAACCAGTTAATTTGCGAAAATTGTCGAGCTGCAATATGCGTCCGGCCGTGTAAACCTCCAAGCGTTCTTTAGGAAAGCTCTGGTGTCCATTTGCGAAGTAGTGGACGGTGCCGATTGAGCCGTCTTCAAACGTTAGAGTGAAGCTAATCTTATCCTGCTGGATCCACCCACCGAATGGTCCAATTTGTGACGCTTGGCTGCCGACGATTGCCGATCCCGCTAAGAATCGAAGCAGATCAACGAAATGACAACCTTCGCCGATGATGCGCCCTCCCCCGACTGCCGGATCCTGCGTCCAGTGATTCGCTGGGATTGCGCCCGCATTTACGGTCATTATAAAGGTCTTAGGCTCTTTGACTGCGCTAAGCAGGGACTTGATTTTTTGAACCTGAGGCGCGAACCGGCGGTTGAAACCGACGATAACCAAGGGGCGGGAGCCAGAAGGCGATGATTGCGAATTCTGATAGGCAGAGGCGATCTGATCGAGCTCGCCACGAGTTAGACACAACGGTTTTTCCACATATACATTTTTCCCAGCTTTCAATGCTTCAATGACGAATCGTGCGTGGGTGTTATGACGGGTCGTGACGAGAACCGTATTTATCTCTGGATCAGAAAAGATAGTATCATTGTCAGTGGTTGAAAGTTCGAAGCCGTATTTCCGGGCGAGGTGAGTGCCTGTCACCCCTCCCGATGAGGAAATGATTTTGAGGCGGGCATTTGTCTCCTTCAATGCGGGTAGAAGAACCTGACCGGTGAAATTCCCGGCCCCGATCAGCGCGATGACCGGCTCGCCGGGCGCTCGGGCAGGTGCGGGGGGATGAATTTGGACCGTTCGGAAAAATTCTTTCGGCTGAGCGTTATATTGGAGGATGATGCCAAGCGCCTTTTTGTCGTTGATGCATTCGTACGCTTTCAAGGCGTCTTCAAACGGGAAGCGATGGGAAATTAAAGGAGCAACGTCGAGCTTTTTTTCAGCGAGCAGGTTGAGAACGGCTTCAAAGTTTCTTTGTTCCGTCCAACGCACAAATCCAATGGGATAATCATGCCCTTTCTGTTCGTAATTTTCGTCATAACGTCCCGGCCCGTAGGAGCATGACACCTGGAATGTCAGTTCCTTCTCATAAAAATCGGCCCGAGATAATTGCAAACCGACTACTCCAACCAAAACGATCCGGCCTCTTTTGCGACACATGGTTGCCGCCTGGTGAACCGGCTCATTGCTTTGCGTTGAAGCAGTAATTAATACGCCATCCACACCCCGCCCATTTGTGAAAGCCGCGGCTGCAGAAATCGGATCCTCACCTTTGGAGAGATCAACTGCTTCGGCTCCGAATTGACGCGCCAAATCACATTTCGAAGAATCAAAATCGATTCCCAGGACGCGACAGCCTTGGGCTCGCAACATTTGCACGCAAAGCAAACCAATTAAACCGAGTCCAGTAACTACAACAGTTTCACCGAGCGTTGCTCCTAATAGGCGTATTCCCTGCAGTCCAATAGCTCCGACTACAGTAAAGGCTGCTTCTTCGTCCGAAATCGAATCTGGAACTTTGGCGCAAAGATTTGTCGGCACAGATACGACTTGCGCATGAGGCCCGTTGGAAGCGATCCGGTCTCCATGGCGAAGGTCGCAAAGTTTAGCCGTTAATTGTGTGGCTATAACCTTCCCGACATTGCAATAGCCAAGTGCAATGGGTTGATCCAGCTTTGATTTTACTGCGTCAAGGGTGGAAAATAATCCGTCTGTTTTAATCTTGGAAATGACCTGTTTGACCTTTTCGGGCTGTTTTCGAGCCTTGTCTATCCACCCAGCTTTCCCGAAGTCAATTAGGAGCTTCTCAGTCCCGATCGAAAGCAAGCTGGTCGAAGTCTCGACGAGGAGACTATTCGACCGAGGTTCGCATTGAGGAACTTCGGCCAAGATCGTTTCACCTGAGCCGAGGTTTTGTAAGACCTGTTTCACTATAAATTTCCTGATTTTATGCTAATCGCTGCGGTGTTGCGTGGAAGATGATTGCATCTTTCTCGTTCTGGCGAGGATAGTTAATGAGCACAGCGCGATATTTTCCCTTGAAAACAAAGAGGCTTCCAGCTGCCGCGCCTATAATTCCGAAGCGCTGGATGAGCCCGCTGATGTCAGCAAGGGATCCAGCTCCCCCTAATGCAGTAAGAGGAAGACTTATAGCATTGCGGATTTGGGAGATTAACTCGATATCATATCCTTTCATTTCGCCGTCACAGTGGATGGCATTCACCACGACTTCACCCGCTCCCAGATCCTCAACTTGGCGGGCAAAATCTATTGGATCAACGCCCGTATTATTTTTCCCATTATGCGTGAACACTTCGTAGCGGCCCAATAAACCGGACGGCTTTACATCTATTACAATTACAAGACTCTGGCTACCAACCCTTGCTGCTGCTTTAGCAATTAACTCGGGAGACCTAATGGCAGCAGCGCTTATGGCAACCTTCTCCACTCCGAGACTTATGATCTTTTCGACATGTTCCGGAGTATTTACCCCGCCCCCATAACAAAGCGGCATTCGGCATTCGGCTGCCAAATCCGAGATCATCGTGTAATTCGGCTCTCGGCGAAATGACGTCGCGTCAATGTCAAGCACGGTGAGTTCATCAACTTCCTTCTCATTAAAAATTCGAACGGCATTGATTGGGTCCCCGACGTATTTGGGATCAGCAAATCGAGTGGTTTTTACCAGGCCTCCGTTTTTTATCAATAAACAAGGAATAATTCTTGGGCGCAACATGCTTATATCTCCGCGAAATTCTTGAGGAGCTGAATTCCCCAATTATGGCTTTTTTCCGGATGAAACTGGGTGCCAAATATGTTCTCAAATCGCACTGCAGCAGCAAAATGGCCGTTGTAATCTGTTTTGGCCAATACCGTGCTTGGGTGGGCCGTTGCAAAGTAGTATGAATGCAGGAAATAATAGCGCGGCACAGGGATTCCCTTGAATAGACATTCCGTCCTTGCGGGTTCAACATCATTCCAACCCATGTGAGGCAAGTGTGTTTGCTGTCGGAAGTCATTCTCATTGAATCGCAGAACCTCGCCAGATATCCACCCCAACCCAGGTAGTTTACCTTCTGCGCTACGGTCGGCCATCATTTGCATGCCAACACAAACCCCCAACACGGGGCGCTTTTTACAGAGCACAAGATCATCCAAACATGCACGCATACCAGATTGCTCCAGCCGCATCATTGCCCAATCAAAAGCGCCGACGCCTGGCAAAATAATTTTTTCGGCGGCCGCCAACTGATCGGTTGTTCCCGCAATAGTTACAGGGATGTTAAGTATTTTATAAATATTGGCGAAAGCGGAAATATTACCTAAGCCATAGTTTACAATGGTAATCATCGCTTTATTGACCTTTCAATTCCTAATGCTCTTAATATGCGGGCGCCCAACCGGAAGACGAGATCTATGTTTTTGTAATCCCAGTAAAATTTCTTCGGCATATTAAAATAACCGCGCAACTCTTCAGGAGTAATCCCTAACTTTGTGGCAACGAAACTAAACTCCTGATCGATGGTCTCTGGATCGTAAGCCGGAACTTTAAGCTTTTTGAGAGCATCATCTCTCAACATCTGCCCTGTAAGGATAAGGCTAGAAAATTGAACTCGTCGGGTATCAAAACCAAACCGCTCCGGGAGCCAATAGCCTTCGTAAAATTTGGTGAACCTTGATTCGAAGTGCTTTTGGGGATATGGCTTCCATTCGTATTCTCGTTGGAGCAAAGCGATGGCTTCTTCCTTTATGTAGGGGCGGTAATTAAGTGGCTTTACAACCTGAACATTCTTTACATATCGTAAAAAAACTTTGTGCCTTAGAATGGGACTGAATGGGTAAGTGGCCATCTTTACCGTTCCGAAACGTTTAAGGATATCGCGAATTTGCATCATGTCCGTGCCATAATATAACCACTCCATTGGATTTCGAACGCACTCGGTAGAAATGTTCCCCCCATTGAGTATGTATTTAATATTATACTTTTCTGAAAAATTATATAGAGTAGCGATGAAAGCATGATCCTGTGGAATATCGATGTGAGGTACGCCAGATTTAAAGAAAGCCAGTTGGAAATCACGCATCTCTTCCCAGTTGATCACTTCGGTGTATAAATCCAAGCCAAGTTTATCAATCATCACCTGAATATTGTGTACCCCAAGTTCTGAGTTCCACCCGCCATCAACATGAAAGACGAGTGGGCGAAGGCCAAACTCCTTTACGGCGATATGGAGCATGTATGAACTGTCCACTCCGCCGCTCAAACCGAGCAAACAATCAAAGTCGTGTTTTTTGCCTGCTACTTTGATTTTTGAGACAATGTTCTCCAATTCCATTTTTCCACGCTCATCAGTGTGCCAATTAGGCTTAACCTTTCGACCGAAATCAATACAGTGATCGCAAACACCGTGAGAATCAAAGCTGATTTTTGAATCTGAGGTATCCATAACACAGTTCATGCAGATTTTGTACTTTTTTATTACCATATAAATATAATAATATTTATAAAAACATTTTAATTAACTATTTATTAATGTTTATTACTGAATAAATTGTCATAGGCCTCGCGAATTCGAGGCTTGTATGTGTCGAATAGGAATTGAGATCTGGCTTTTTCACACGCTGCCGTTACTTTGCTTCGCAAAGAAGGATCCGCTGAAAATTTTTCGACAATCGCGGTAAGATCGCCTACGATATCCTGACCAACGTAAAATCCGATTCCGAGCTCTTGGACAATTTCCCCCATATACGTGTCGGAATTAACGATCACAGGCAGACCGCAGACAACCGCCTCCGCCAAGCGACAGGCGAGCGCAATTCCCTTGTTATGCGATGAATCGTACACCGCATAAACCAAGTCAATCCGCTCATACAAATTCTTGATATCCCGCTGATAATCGTAGGAACCGGAGTAGCGAATGTGTGGATTTGCTCTTGCTGCCCGCTCGACCAAAGGCCGGCTGATACCTGTGCCGGCGAAAAGAACCGATGCGTTTACTCGTTTGGCACGAAGTATTCCTGCTGTTTGAATGAGAGCCTCTAATGCGTTGGGACTCCGAAAAGTACCAAAGCAGCCGATGACGATTTCAGTGTCTGGCACGCGGCGATTAAAAGCGGAAAACCTCTCAGAAAGGGGCGTATTGGGGACATAAATGACAGGAACCTTCCCTTCATTTACCAACCTAAATTCTCTCAGAAAATGTGTATGAAACCGCTTCGAAGTGACAAATATGACACTGCATCTTCTGAATAGAAACCGTTGGATCCAGAGCATCAGGGGATGAAGCATCCCATCGGATGTGTCTTGCAAATCAAAGATGAGTTTTGTCCCCGGTCGTAAGGCTCGCACCACGAATCCAACTAAAAGCATATCGAGCGTACACGCATGGATCACCGCCGGACGAAGTTTCACCGATTGCACCACGAATCGAACCATGATTGCCAGCCGATAGAATACTTTTGCAATCCAGGACAAGCCGACCTTTCCCGAAATGCAAGTGACATTCTCGCTGGGCAGTCCCATGGTGGCTTGAATGCTCAGCAAAGAGTTCACCCGATGCCAAAAGACCAAGCAGATTCGCCACGGGCTTTCATTCGCCAAGAACTCCATTTTTTGAACCGTTAAAGCGTCTGGCTCATTGGCATAAAGAAATAGGCTGGTCAAATTTTCCGTGGGTGTGATGTCTGCGTCCTTCTTCATCGATCAATGGCTGTTATTCTCCGGTATCGTCGAGCCGAATACATCCCTTGGTTGAATTTGGGCTCCAATGTTTATTGTCGATTAGCGCACTTCCGGAGATTATTCTTGAAATGGTTCCGGACTTTTTCGGCATTATGATTTTTCTCCGCAACCGTTCGCGCCTTCTGAAGAATCTCGATGGAGTAAGATTTATCGCGCCGTATATTTTGGATCGCGGCTCCCAGGCCACGCAAATCCCTGCGATCTACCACCAAAGCCCAACCTTCGTCCCGAGCATACTCAATTACACTCATCCCAGACGGTCCATAAACAATGATAGGTCGGCCTGACATCATGTAAATATGAGCTTTGCTGGATATAGAGAAACGGATGTAGTCCTGATATTTCGCCTCGAAGCTCTCTGGCAGAAAAAGCATGTCAGCCCCTTTTAAAACCCCTGGAACCTGGGAATCAGATAGTCCGGGGAAAATCTGCATACGGTTACAGGAGGCAAAAGCCTCGCCAGCTTCAAGAGGAATATGACCAGTATACACCTTAATCAGAATATCCTCATTCGCGAGGGAGCCTTGACTAATGGCAGAGTGAAGGTCGAGTAAACCTTTCCACCGTCCCAAGTAAAGCGAGCCCGAATAAACGATCACAAAGCGGGACGAGGGATCAGAACGTATCGACGGTGCTTCATCAAAACGCCGAAAGTCGTCGCAAAGGTAAATGGACTCAAAATGCTTGCCATACCGTCTCATATACTCCCCTGACATCAAAGGCCCGGTGCTCAAACAAACTGAGGAATCCGATAAAAGCCGATTTATCTTCTTCTCGACAAATGGACGCAGAAAGTGAGCAGAGAGACCTTTCGTATAAAGAGTTCCCAACCAGTCATCATCGACCTGCAAGCTCATTGGAATATTCAAAGCCGATTTAAGGTAAAGACTGAGTTCAATATACGACAAATCGGTACATGTTGTGTAGATCAGGTCGGGTTTGAATTGTAGGCACCATTCGGTCATCCGTTGAGACGGCCGAGTCCAAAACAGTAATTCCCAAAGCCCTGTCTTGACCAGTGAATCAATGGTCGAACATTTTATTCCGCGAAGCTTTCGTTTGAGCCAAGCGTCGGCGCTATGCTGAATCGATTGCTGCCGAAAGGCCGTTCCGAAGGAAGATCTTTTTGTCCGCGCAAATAGATTTCCAAATTGACGGTCATCAGCTCCAAATTCATAGCGGATCGGACAGAACGGCTCCTTCGATGCACTAGGGAAGGAGTAAATCTGTGCGATCCGATCCTTCGGCCAATCCGCGAACCAGCGGCCGCGGGATATTCCGGATGAATCCGCATCGCTGATCTCCGCACGACTAACTACAAGCACGCGCGGATATGAAGGCTGGTTTTGCATTAAAGTAACCCTGCTTTTTCCCCGAAATAATTGATCGAAAAGCCGCCACAAGTCGGGCTGTATTGGTCTCCCTGTTATGATTCTTTCCAACATAAACGTGGTTGGCTTCGCCGAGTCGATCCCGGAGCTTCGTGTCGTTGAGGACGAGTCGAATCCCGTTGGCCAGGGACGCAGAATCGCTAGGCCGAATGAGGAGGGCATTCTCTCCATCTTTCAGAAACTCGTGAAGGTTAGAGAAATCCGATGCAATCACCGGAACCTTTACATAGCCCGCTTCGATTGCCGGTCGCGCTTGGTGCGGTTTGGTGGCGGGGAATACAACCACATCTGATGCGCAATACAAGGGCGCCATTTCACAACCACTTCCTACAAATCTAATGCGATGTCTTACCCCAGGTCGCCGCAATACGTTCGCAATTTTTGCGTCGTAATCTATTCCTAGTAACTGCCGGCATCGACGGTTGGTTTTTTGCACCCGCGTCAGCGACCGATAAAAGATCGACCGTTTCGGCCCGGCGACTAGGACGAGTAATTTCTCTATTCCCTGCAATGATTCTACAGCCTCGAAAAGCTCTAGTGTACCCTTTAGGGGACACACACCTCCCGTAAAAAGAACCACCTTCGCATCTCTGGGTATGCCAAGTTCGTTTCGCGCTGTCGCACGAGGCTCGATCCTTCCAAATTGGGGTTCCTCCACCCAGTTTGGCACGACCTGCAGATTTGGTCCCCGAATTGCATACCAGTCCCGGTCGAATTTGGAGATGAATGTCACCAGATCGGCTCTTCTTGAAATTAGGCGCCTAAGGTAATTTGTTCGTAGTCCAAAAAGTCCCTTTACACCGGTTTCCTGAATCATCAACGACACTTTTACTCCGGCTCGCTGTGCCGCAATCGCCATCGGCGCTAGCGTTATTGCATTGAAATGGACAATGTCCGGTTTCTGGGCTCTGATGAATTCCTCCCAATATCGCAGGGACCAAAGTTGCCGAGTGAAATTCATCCAAAACCGCGGGTGCAAAGCCGGCTTTTCAAAGCCGGAAAGATGGCTGAATTGCCAGATAGGACGTTCGGCTGTTAGGACTCGAGCACCCGCCAAAGCAAGGCTGGCTTGCCCAGCACCTGCAGGACACACCACGGTGACGTCGAACTGAGCCTGGACCAAACAGCGAACCACATTGGAAAGGGTAATTGTTGCCCCGCCAATCCCGCCTACTTGATGAAAAACCAAGATTTTACTCATTTTTGTTCGATCCACCACCGAGCTGTGAACTGATATCTGCGGATGAAACCATGCTAAGAAGAAAAACCACCGGAACTGCAACACTTTCGACAAAAACTGCTGGATTTAGAAATCCCAAGATTACAAAAATAAACGCCGATACACACACTCCGGCATCAGTGATTTTCCGAGATCGCCGCCATCCCCAAATTGCTTGGCGGATCAGAAGGAAAATAAAAACTAGGAACGGACCAAAACCAAAAATTCCATATTCTGCCAATTGGTCGATCCATGAAGAATGCCCCCCTACCTTGACGTATAGAAGCGGACTATTTTTCCCCATACTCACGGAACCGACCCCAAACGCTGGTTCTGCAAGAAAAGTATCTAACGAAATGCTTCCAAGGTAACCGCGACGTGTTTCGTCCCCATCGACAATACCGGCTGCACTAACCCCTTCGAACAACCGTTCAAGCTTCGAGGAGACACGGTCAACCTGCTCGAGTTCGCCGAGGAGCGTTAGGGATAATGCTAGAACCCCCATGACAACCGCATAGAGGATTATCATGCCTATAAATCCTCGACTCCAAAGGATGCCGCCGACAAGGATGACAGTTCCGAGCACAGCCAAAAGCACAGCAGCGGAGAATGTCGAAAGCATGATGCTCCCAAAGATTCCAATAAATAAAAAGCCGAGAATAATGCGATATCTCCAGGATCCGAACAAAACTATGCCCAGCAATGCCGGCGTAAGGACTGCAAGGCCTGTATACAAGTGAAAATCTCCAACCCCACGCTTCGCATAGAATACTTTTTCAAGGATCGCTGAACTGTCTCTGTCCATCAGATTACGGGCAATTTCATTCTCAAAAAATAGAGTTGGTAGTGAGATATATCCCTGAATCCCCAAAATGACTAAAAACGTCGTTAGCATTGCCCTCCGAACCCAGGCAGGCATAGTTCCAATGACCGCCCCCATGATAGCGGCCATCAGAGTACTGATTGCAATGATCAGATGGATAATTCCGGCATCGCTGCCTCCCCGTTCTAGCACCACATTAATCGAAATGACTATGATCCAAAGGCCAAATGCAATCCAATTCTTCCAAAGCACTCTGAGCGATTTTGACCCTTGTAGGATGGTGGGAATCACTACGAAGGCCCACGCACAAAAGCATCCCCAAGCGAATTTAATTCCTATTGTTGTTGCCAAAATTGGAGCCAAAAATGTCAGGAAAAAAAGCACACCAAAAAAAATGCCTATGATCCCTTGCCACCGATTAACCTTGATTGGTCGAGCACAGGGAGGCGAAATCGACTGAGCCTTTGGACTGACTCCAAAGGCCGCGTTTTCTAGTTTTGATATCGCTTGATTCGTAGACACCCAAACACCCCCTTCACCGCACGTGCGCTGACCCTTTTGACTCAGATAACAACTCCATGACAATTTTGACCCCTAATTGAGATCGATTGCTCAATTCAGGTCCCTTTGTTTTCAGATAAGCAGATAGTGAATCTCCTTGTGACAAGAGTTCCTTCCATTTACTTATGGCTGATTCGGGTGTCCAGTCCTTTATGTCCACGACCCAGCGCCGATCCCCAAAAATATCGAAATTAATGCCATGCGCTTTGGCACTATAGGCCAGCGTGATCGTCGGAACTCCGCTTGAAAGCGCCGCAATTGTGCTGTGTGTCCGTGCGCCCACAAACCAGTTGCACTTGGAAATAATAAACTTGGTTTCTGACGCATTGTACCCCGATGGCACAAGACCAACGGCCTCGGGCTGATTCGCTTCCGCCTGAATTTTCTTTAAAATGTGCGCATCGTCGTTCCATTTTTCTTTCGGCGGCATTGGGTCCGTTACGTGTGGAATCAACAGCACCCCGTGCCCCGCCTGAACGGCGTGCCGAACGAGTGCCAGTCCCGCCTTGAGCACTGAATCTAGCCCGGTTGGTGTATATCTTCCCACCAAGGGACTGAGGTTTAGCCCCAAAACGCGATCTCGCCGTGGCCAGAATTCGGAGACGTCCACCGACTTCGTGCTCAAAGTAAAAGCAGGATCGGCGACCAAATGCACTCCCTTAGTGATACCATGCCTGGCCAGAACTTCAACCGTCAATCGTTCCCGTGCGGTGATGGCGTCAAATCTACGCAAGTCATTTAGCTTATCAGCGGATGGATTATCCAATTGTATCGTAGCACCCCAAAGTATAAGCGGCTTGCCGGCTTTTCGGACAAGATCATCAAAGTAATAATAGTAGGGCGAATCGGCGTAGCAATAATTGTCGCCGCCGATCGAGAGCACAAGATCGGCTTCGGCTATTGCTTTTCTTGCAGGGCCGGCCAGCCACCAGTTACTCCACGGACGGTGAACTCTATAGGCAACGCTGGCCACGAGCGCCGGGAAGGATGGGTTAATCGAATATCCAGGCTCAATCCGATCCACCGCGTTGTTCGCACTTTGCCGGTCCTTCACGTGATCGAAGGAAAGCAGCATGAATTTTAGATCGGGACGTAGTTCACGAAACATAGCGGTCGTGCTCTGCACGATCGCCTCACACCCGCGATTGAAATATCCACCGTGACCAAAGAGAAGAATAGTTTTTGGATTTCTCATTTAAAAGTTAAATGCAATACTTATTTACTGTTTTTTGACATTCGCCGCAACCTCGCTTTCCACGGCAAGAGAACTTCCATAATTGCATTTATTCCGAAGACGAAGGCCCGCTTCCATCCAGTTGGCGCGTAATATCTTTCATACCTTCTCTTCAATCTAGAAATTCCGGCAGTAAACACGCTTAACTTTTTGGTGTCCTTTGCCACTTTCCAATATTGATGACTGACCTTAGCGAGCGCCATTCGCAAGTCGTGAATCTCCCGAAATCGGCTGTCATCCCTCCAGGCTTTTGGCATGACACGCTTGGAGGGGCGCCACTGGTGCGCCTTATCTGAAAGAAATAATCGATAAGACAGCCCATCCCGCCGATGACGAAACCCGCCTTCCTGGCTTTTTGCGATTTGGGCGGCTTCAACTGCTTGGAGTTCGATTCTTTTCGATGCAATTCCTTCGGCTACGATCACCCGTAAGCGGGGATCACGAACAACAATGGCGTTTGATCCTCTCCAATCGCCAACGAACCCTGGAAGCCAAGCGTCGCCCACACTAATATCCGCGGTTTCCCCGACAACATCATCACAAAAATCACACGCCTTATACTTGAACAATCCAAGTCCCCAGTCTGTCCCGTACAAGTCTCGCATCGAATTGCATTTCTTGACAGATCGGCCTTTTATCTTTCCCTCAACTTCGAAAGCATAGGAATGCGCCGGTTGATTCGGAACCTTTTTCCGAAAATCAACTGTTCTAATTTCATCAGGAAGCACTCCAGATTGCCAGGCAAGGAATTCGCTGAACCCAGCGGTCTTGAGGTGTCCACAGAAAATGGAAATGTGAAACTGAATTCGTTCGGCAAAAATCGCTTCTTGTCGCGCAAGTAACCTGATTGCCTTGATGAAACAAGGAACCCCCACGATGGCGTACCGGCCCGGAGTTTCTCTCACAAAGCGGAGGACTTCGGACATCTCGATTGGATAATATCGCGATTTCGATTTTGCGCGAATTTCCTCCATCGAGTTCGAGACAGCAAAAGCAAACAATCTTGGATCACCTTGAGTGGGTTGCCGTTCGCCAACATGAATTGCCTTGTCGATCAGTCCGAGCCGAAACAACTCGGAAAGAACCCAGCTCCCTATCCCGCCAGAGCTTCCTCGAGCGCGAAAATCGCCCTCAGCCACGTGACCCAAATAACATTCGAGATGAAAGCCAACGTGTGAGTCTTGTTTGCCTTCGGGATAAAGAGCTCGCCCGATTTCGTCTTCATTTGCGGCCCCCTCAGAAAATGGGCAAACCGACAAGATTGCTTCAGGAATTTGACTGTCCAGAATTGTTGCAGGGATGAACGCTTGCAAAGCTCCGAATTGATCAAAACGCATTCGAATCGGCGATTGATCAACTGCTGCGCAGACTCCGCAGCCTATACAGTATCCGCCATCGATGACATTGCGAATCGATTTCAAGTCAAGTATCGGCTTATTCACCGGCTTATTCACCGTATAGTGCCTTCCGTTTTCTTTCGTTGAAAAATGCTTGGCACGCGTGCCTCAGTTTAGTGCGTTCCGCTTCGGTGATAACGCATAAAATCACAACTGCGACATAGACTACTCCTATGAGAGTTGCCGCTGTTGCAAGTCGTACAAATCCATTTATGTTGGTAAGGTGACTGATTATCCCCGAAGTCACTGCGACTACCATTGTTGCAAAAGCGGAATGGAAAAGCGTTGCGTACAATTTTCGGCAGCTCACATCCAGAACATGCGCCGTATAGAGTGGCGTAAAAATGAGATTTTTCGCAGACAAAGAAATGACCCCAGCTACGGCTACACCTGCAATCCCCAAAGTGGTTCGCCCCAAAGCGATTGCCAACGCTGCGCTTCCGATGCCCATTGCTAACGTAACTAACGCCGGCGTTTTTACATGATTTGTCGCCGTCCAGGCCAGAAACATCGGTAGGACCG
Source organism: Verrucomicrobiota bacterium (assembly GCA_008933045.1). GTDB lineage: Bacteria > Verrucomicrobiota > Verrucomicrobiia > Limisphaerales > SXQI01 > SXQI01. The sequence goes on along the minus strand of WBXJ01000019.1, from coordinate 5,761 downwards.
CTAAATTCACACTAAGATGGAGAGTGCTTAAAATCAATAACCATCCCATAGAGGTGAAATCGTTGCCAAGCCAGAGGGCGAGGATGTCATTCGAGAATCCTGCAAGAATTCCGATGGGTAATGGTAGCAGAAATCTCATGATTCTTATGGCGGTCATCAACCGCGCGAGCAACCCTTCTAGGTCTCCTCGCGCGTGGAGATGAACGATCGTGGGCCCAAATGCGCCCGATAATGCCGCCCCTACAGACCGAAGTACGGCTGTGATTTGCATTACTGCGGCATAGCGACCTCCAGACTCTGCCCCAAATAAACGGTTAACGACGATCAAATCGACGCTTAGAAACAAGAGTGAACCGGCCGCATTAACCGATCCCCATAGGCCCGTTGAGAGGAGTTCTCGAAATGCAGTCCAACGAAACTGTGACGCCTTCAGTTCCAGTTCGGGCGTCAGTTTTTTCCACAAGAATATCGTCAAAACCGTCGAAACAAGCGCTCCGGCCACAATCCCGATGGCAACTTGGTCGAACACAATGGCGCCGAGGGCGAACGCGATCACAACCCAACCGGCCGAGGTCACTTTATCCAACAGTCCCACCCCATTCGATAAATCCAATCGGTTCCGGCAGTAGGTTGAAGCTGAAAAGGCGGTGCGCATGGTCCCCAGTATGGTTGCCGCCAGCGTAGCCGCAAACAACCAGCGCGTCTCCGCGAGGCGGCCAGCCGGCGCTCGAACTAACGCCTCAATGTGAAAGCAAACGATCACGCCAAGAACGGCCAGGAGGCACCCGGCGGCCAATCCTCCGAAGACCGCCGAATTGAAATACTGCCGGGCTTTGTCAATTTCACCCCGGCCCATTTCAACCGTCACATATCTCCCTACCGCTGAGTTGAACCCCGTCAATAACAGTCCCAAATACAGGGCGGCGGTATTGGCAAGTAGGACCATTCCATAGCCGCCGGCTCCGAGGTGCCGAACCAGGAACGGGGTAAAGAAAATTCCAATGGCCAGATTTGCGCCCAGAAGTCCAAGGTTGGAACCGAAATTGGCCAGCAGTCGCGAGCGACCGGTGCGCATGGTTTGCTCTCCAACCGGGTTGGACATTATTTTTGCAACGGAGGCCACGAGGCTTAGGGAATCGACAGGGCATGCGTGTAACCAAGGACTATTTTGGCCACGACCACCGAGGTATTCTCGCATCGATATTCGGCGGGCGCCTGCCAGCGTCCGGCGGAGGCCAAGCTCAGTTCCATCCCCGTCTTTAATCGCGTGGATATGCTGCCAGATAAAAAATTACTGCCGCATTCCAGCGTTTCGGGTCGCTCGGTGACATCTCGGATGGTGACATTTGGGATCCCGAAAATACAGGCTTCCTCTTGAACCGTTCCGCTGTCGCTGACGATTCCGAGGGCGTTTTTTTCGAGATGCACAAAATCGAACAAGCCAAACGGTTGTTCCAAACGCAGTTTCGAGGTATCCAAATTCGCCCCCAATTTTCGGATCCGATCCGCTGTCCTCGGATGCACGCTGACGATTACCGGTTTGCCATACACCGTTCCTAATTCTGACAACCCCTTCACTAATGCTTGAAGCCGCTCAGGCGGATCGACATTTTCCGCCCGATGCATCGTGACCAAAAAATACTCGCGCGCCTGAAGGTTTAACTTCTCTAGGATATTGCTCTTCGCGATCTGCGGACCATAGGTCTGGAGGACTTCGAGAATCGGGTTCCCCACCACAAAGATTCGCTCCCGGCGAATCCCTTCGCGGACTAGGTTTTCCGCGCTTCGGTTTGTGTACGGAAGCAATATATCGCTGCTGTGATCGATGATGCGTCGGTTCACTTCTTCTGGCACGCGGTTGTCAAAGCAACGATTGCCTGCTTCCAGGTGAAAAACCGGGATGCCCTTCCGGGCCGCAACGATCGCGCTCAATCCTGAATTTGTATCGCCCAAAATCAATAAGCGATCGGGCTTTATTTCGTCCATCAAATCATCCATGCGGGCGAGAATTTGTCCCGCTTGCGCCCCAAACCTCGACGTTTGAATACCGAGGTGATGGTTTATCGGACCAACTTCAAGTTCCTTCAAAAATAGATCGCTCAGGTTCGGATCATAGTTCTGACCCGTATGGACCAGGATTTGTTCGCAATGCCGGGCCAGCAGGCGGGTGATCACGCTCAACCGGATGATTTCGGGGCGTGTTCCGAAGACGGTTAAAACCTTCATAATTAATTAGTCTGACAAATCAGTGCTTACTTTTGGACTGACGCCAGTTCTTGCAGCATGTTCCCCCAACTCGGAGGTAAATACCCCACTGCCTTGCGAAATCGCGTGGAGTCGAGGCTTCGATCACAGATGAAAGTGTCGTCGTGCGCGATTTCCCCTTTCCAGTCAAACGCCAACTTCGCCGATCGAAGTAGTTCATATTTGTCGATTCGGTCAGAGGAAGCTTGCCAGAGCCCCGACAGTTCGGGATGTTCAGTTAGAACCTTCTCGATGATTCGTCCCAGTTCCAGCGTCGTGAATCCCGAGTAAATCGCTTTTCGAAAGCCTTTGATCTGTTTGCCGGATTGGCTAAGGAACCACTCTATCAGACCTGACCTCGTTTCCAATTCCCGTCCTATGATGGATGTTCGCAAAGTGAGACAATGGGATTCGTGGACTTCACCTAGGAATTTCGTCCGACCATAAATATCCTCGGCATCCGAGATGTCTGACTCCAAATAGTTCCCTTTCCTTCCCGTAAAAACGCAGTCTGTGCTAATATGCACCATACGTGCCCCGAAGGCTCCAGAAAGTTCTGCGAGTTGATGCGGCAACAAGGAATTGATCCTCAAACTGATCAGCGGATTGTGTCCCTCCTTGAGATGTTTAATAATTCCGACACAATTGATGACCGCTTCCGGGCGAACCCGTCGAAATACGCTCACTAGGGATTCCATGTTGGCCGCGTCTATATTGCTAATAGTGCGAATTTCCTCAAACAATCCAAAGTGGCGATAGGTGTTTGCAGCGCGGCGTAAAGTCACCCATACCTCATGGTTGGGGTTCATCTGGCGCCAGAGTTGGTGACCCAGCATACCCGCCCCACCAATGATCAATATTCGCATATCAATGTTGCTTTGCTTGGACTCCTCTCCGTGCCATTGCTTCGTGGATTTCGGGTAGTCTCAATAGCTCATGGGTCATTGCTTCCAAATCCAGTCGCCGCGTGTTGTGGGAGTGATAATCCTCCATTTGGCCAATGGTCGCGTCCCCATCCGAAAAGTAGAGGTTGTAGTTCAAATCTCGATTGTCCGCTGGGACTCGGTAATAATCCCCCTGATCGCTCGCCTTGGCCATTTCTTCCCGAGTTAAGAGGGTCTCGTAATGCTTCTCTCCATGTCGTGTTCCAATAACTTGCACTGGGTTTTTTGCCTCCAGTAATTGCAACAGTGCTTCCACCAGTGTCCGGATGGTCGCCGCAGGTGCTTTCCGGACAAACAAATCCCCGGGCTCTCCATTATGAAAAGCATAAACAACCAGGTCCACGGCGTCGTCAAGGGTCATCATGAAGCGAGTCATGTTCGGGTCGGTTACGGTCAAAGGCTGATTCGCTTCGATCTGCTCGATAAATAAGGGAATCACCGACCCGCGCGAAGCCATGACGTTTCCGTAGCGCGTTCCACAAAATACCAGTCCTTTCGTCGCGGCGGTTCTCGATCGTGCAACCATGATTTTTTCCATCATCGCTTTTGACAATCCCATCACGTTGATAGGATACGCAGCTTTGTCGGTGCTGAGCACCACCACTCGACCCACACCGCATTGGTAGGCCGCCTGTAATACATTATCCGCTCCCAATGAGTTGGTTCGAATGGCCTCCAACGGATAGAACTCACAGGACGGCACCTGTTTCAATGCCGCCGCATGGAACACATAATTCACCCCCGCCATCGCTTCCTGCACCGAGTCAAGATTCCTGACGTCCCCAATATAAAATCTCAGTTTCGGTGAGCGATACAGTCGGCGCATGTCATCCTGTTTTTTCTCGTCGCGCGAGAAAATCCGAATTTCTCGCACTTCGCTGTCGATCAATCGGCGGAGCACTGCATTTCCGAAGCTGCCGGTGCCCCCCGTGATCAGAACACAATCGTTAGGCTGAAAATCTTTTTTTTGGTCTGCCATATTATTTAACGAAGTTTAATTCGCACCGCGCAGATGACGCTTCATGATCCCAGCAATTCGCTCGCCCGCTTTACCATCCCAAAATTCGGGCCGGCTTCCTTGTTTTCCTCGACCCATGAGCACACTTTGAATTTCATCTTTCATCCGGAGGAGATCCCTTCCAACTAGCAAGTTCGTCCCAATTTCGACCGTTACAGGACGCTCGGTATTCTCTCGTAATGTCAGGCAGGGCACACCCAGGTAGGTTGTTTCTTCCTGAATCCCACCGGAATCCGTTACGACCACCGTCGCCCCCTTTTGGAGCGCCAAAAACTCCAAGTATCCTAGAGGATCCGTCAATGTAATTTGGCTTTCAGTCAAATCCATCCTTAGGGGGACTTCCAAAAACCTCGCTTCAAAAAGCGAGGTTTTTGGAAGTCCCCTAAGTTCTTGTTCCGTGATGTTGGGCGACGTGTTTTTTACATTCTTATTTTAACTGATAATAGGTTTAAATATTACTTTTTAACAAATAGTAAATTTATTTACTTGCTTATAATCACATCCGGCTCAACCAACTTCATTTGTGTTGACTTGACAGAAATCCTGCTGCCCTCTTATCTTTTCCAGTGATTTGAAGGATCAAACGCACAACACCAACACACCTTTGAACCTTTTTCAAGGCGGAGGGATTACTTTTTATCAAAACAATTTTGATATTATCAGGCTCTTGGCGGCATTCCAAGTAGCGCTTGTCCACGTCACTCACCACTTCAACGTGCCCCTCCCGCACTTTCTGGGATTGTTTGTCGACTTGTTTCCTGGCGTCCCGATTTTCTTCTTTACCAGCGGATTCCTAATTAGCAAGTCCTTTGAGATTAACAGCGAATTGAAAATCTACGGAAAGAAGCGAATCCTCAGGATCTATCCTGCGCTTGTTGTATGCAGCGTTCTTTCATTATGCAGCGTCTTTATGGTTGGGTATTTCGAAAAGATTGACGTTTCCGCTGTCAAAATTGCGGTGCATGCCGTTGCTCAGTCAACCTTTTTTCAATTCTACAATCCCGAATATATGCGCCACTTCGGGACGGGAGTTCTCAATGGAAGCTTATGGACGATCACCGTTGAGCTTCAGTTTTACTTTCTAGTGCCCATCCTTTACCGGTTTCTCGGTGTATTGAAAACGGAACGAAGAAATTTGGGGCTAATAGCTCTTACTGTCTTGTTTGCACTCATTTATCTGGCTCACTGGCCTTTGCGAAGAACCTACGGTGACGAAACCATTTTCAAGGTCTGGTCCGTAACGTTCGCGCCTTGGGTTTGGATGTTCTTGGTGGGGATGCTGTGTCAGCGAAACTTCACCATTTGCCACCGTTTTCTGAAAGGTCGCTTTCTTCTCGCGCTCTTATTTTATGTGGTTTGCGCATATTTTGGAACTCGTTTCTTGGGCTGGACGACGAACAATCGAATCGACCTTCCCCTTTTCTTGCCGCTTGCCGCGCTCGTATTTGCCTCCGCGTATTCGCTTCCTTTACTGAGCGAGAAAGTGCTCCACCGGAACGACATTTCGTATGGAATCTATATTTACCACGTGCCTGTGATCAATGTGATGCTGTAT
>WBXJ01000018.1 GCA_008933045.1 Verrucomicrobiota bacterium | reverse complement strand
GGATACATCCGCATCGGCACCGTCAGCCAAGGGTTAGGGGAACAATTCGGCAAAGACCTCAAACAACTCCAAGCCATCCGCCCACTCAAAGGACTGATCCTCGACTTACGATTTGCGGCGGGCACCGATTTTAAGGCTGCCATCGATGTCGTGGATTATTTCGCGGCCACCGAACAACTACTCCTCAAATGGGGTGGCCAGACAGGGCGCACCCAAGCCAAATCCGATCCCATCAAAACTCCCTTGGCCGTCCTCATTAACCCTCAAACCGTGGGTGCGGCTGAAGCCCTTGCGGGGATGCTCCGGATCGCGGGCCTCGCCTACCTCGTGGGTTCGCCCACCGCTGGCCAAGCCCGCACCTACCACGAATTCACACTCACCAACGGCCAGAAACTTCGCATCGGCCAGAATCCTGTCGAACTCGGCAATGGCGAGATCATCTCCGACAAAGGCGTGGCACCCGACCTCCTCGTCGAATCCACCCTTGCTGCCGAACGGAATTATATTATTGACCCCTTCAGCGTCCTCACGCGTCCCCTCACCAACAGCACCGCCCAACCCGCCCCTCGACGAACTCTCAACGAAGCCGAACTCGTCCGCCGCCATAAAGATGGAGTGGACCCCGACGCTCCACAACCCATTGACTTAAAGGATTCCAAGAACGCGCCTAAAAAAACCACAATAATCGACCCAAGCCTAGGACGAGCACTAGATTTCCTCAAAGGATTAGCCATCCTCCAAACTAAACCGGATTAAACCCAACGATGCGGGTGTGAACTTTGCCTTCCTATTGGCTGGCAAATTCGGGTTGACGGTTTTCACCCTCCGATTCAAGTTGGGATAGCTTTTGTTTTGATGAAGACCATTTTGTTCGTTTGCACGGGGAATACTTGCCGGAGTCCGATGGCGGAAGGGTTGATGCGCGAGATGATTCGTGGACGGGGGCCTTACCGAATTTTGTCGGCGGGTGTGGGGGCGATAGAGGGTCAATCTCCCAGCGGACATGCAGTGCGGGCGTTGCAGGATCTGGCGATCGATATTTCCAATCAACGGAGCCGGATGCTTTCCGCGAAGGTGGTGGCGCAGGCGGATTTTATTTTCGGGATGACGCATGGGCATGTGGACGCGATCGGGTTGCTTTATCCCCAAGCGATGGAGAAAACTTTTTTGCTGCGCGAATTTGATGATACGCTGGAATTGTTTGAGAAGGATATTTGTGACCCGATTGGGGGTTCGATCGATGTGTATCGGCAGTGCCGAGATCAGATCGAACAGGGGATTGTGAGTGTATTGAATTTCATTGATCAGACGAATACTCCGACGGATGTCCCACCGGTCGCGAGCGTGGTTCAGGTCACGATTGGATCGGATCATGCAGGGTTCGAGTTGAAGGAAGCGGTTAAGGCGCATCTCAAACGTTGCGGAGTGTCCTTGACCGATGTGGGCACGACAAGTTTGGAATCAACCGATTATCCAGACTATGCGCAAGCGGTGGCGGAGGCGGTGGTGGCGGGGACGAGTGAGTTCGGCCTGTTGGTCTGCTCGACGGGGGTGGGGATGAGTATGACGGCGAATAAGGTCCCCGGTGCGCGTGCTGCCTTGGTTTTTACTGAGGAGATGGCACTGTTGGCACGCGAGCATAATGATGCAAATATTTTGTGTCTTGGGAGCAAACTGGTGGATCCAGAACTCGCCGGACGCATCGTCGATCGTTTTTTAGCGGCTAGTTTCGAGGGCGGACGCCACGAACGCCGCGTCAATAAAATGGAAACATCACATACACCCTCCCACCTGCGATTGCGCACGGTGGATCCCGAAATTTTTAATATCATCGAGCTTGAGCGACATCGGCAGCAGGAAAATATTGAGCTGATCGCGAGCGAGAATTTTACTAGCCCCGCCGTGATGGAGACGCAGGGTTCGGTGTTGACCAATAAGTATGCCGAGGGTTATCCGGGCAAACGTTGGTATGGCGGCTGCGAGAATGTGGATGTGGTGGAGCAACTGGCGATCGACCGCGCAAAGTTGTTGTTTGGAGCCGACCACGCAAACGTGCAACCGCACTCGGGCAGTGGAGCCAATATGGCGGTGTATTTCTCGATGCTCAAGCCGGGGGATAAATTGCTGACGATGGATCTGAGCCATGGCGGCCATTTGACGCACGGAAATAAGGCGAATTTTTCAGGTAAATTTTTTGAGATCGTCCATTACGGGGTGCGGAAAGAGGATGAACAAATTGATTATAATCAACTCGCCCAAATGGCGCGTGAGCACCGGCCCAAAATGATCACTGTCGGGGCCAGTGCGTATTCGCGCAGGATCGATTTTGCGAGGATGGGAGAAATCGCACAGGAGGTGGGTGCGTTGCTGCTGGCGGATATCGCGCATATCGCGGGATTGGTAGTCGCAGGCGAACACCCCAGCCCGATCGAGCACGCGGATTTTGTGACGACAACAACGCATAAAACATTGCGTGGACCTCGAGGCGGATTGATCCTGTGCAAAGCCAAATACGCGAAAGAAATTGATTCGCAGGTGTTTCCCGGAATCCAAGGTGGACCATTGATGCATGTCATTGCAGCTAAGGCGGTTTGCTTTCAAGAAGCGTTACAACCGGAGTTCAAATTCTACCAAAAAAGCGTTATCCATAATGCGCGTGCTTTGTGTGAGGGATTGAAGCGAAATGGATTCCGGATTGTCAGCAATGGCACGGATAACCATTTGATGCTCGTGGATGTGGGAGCCAAAAACTTGACGGGCAAGGATTGCCAACTGGTGCTGGACGAAGCGGGGATCACCGTGAACAAAAACACCATCCCGTTCGAGACCCGTTCGCCGTTCCAAGGGAGCGGAATTCGGGTAGGGACGCCCGCCGTCACGACGCGAGGAATGGGGGAAAACGAGATGGCAGCAATCGCCGACATGATTAGCGAAGTTTTGCTCGATATCAAAAATCTTGACTCCGCACATCAAGTACGCGAACGTGTGAATGAGCTGACGGCCAAGTTTCCCTTGCCTTATTAAGCCAGTATCAAGGGATTTTTGACATGAAGTGACGTGAAACCGCAAGGTTCACCCAGCATAAACTATTTGATGCTCTAGTTTCGTCGAACGAAAAGAGTGCCATGAATAACCCCCAATTTTGAAATGCTTCGGCCACACAACATCCGGCCGTTGATCCGTGAATATGTCCAAGATACCTCCTGTCGCCAAGAAGGCGACCACCGCCAAACCGCGAGCTCGCACGAAAAAAACTACTGAAGCGGCATCCGAAAACGAATTGCCTTTGGGCATCAATCCAATGGAAACCGTCCAACCTGAATCAACCCCTGTGCCGGAGCGGGCCGAAGCTCCAAGGATCGAGCCGCAGTTCGAGGAGCCGAGCGCGGCTGCCGAGGTGCCTTACGTCTCCGAAGAATCAGAAGTGACCGACCGCGTTCCTGAATTTGAGCCGACCCCAAGCGAGCAGGATCCGCAGGCAGAAATCTCTGCGCCACCTTCGGATGAGGGTGCGGTCAACCCTGCGTCTGGGCAACCTCAGCAACGCGAACGTCGCTCCCATGGTGGAGGGTCAAATCGCCCCGTGCATAACGGTGCAGGCCAGCGTCACAAAAAACATGGGAAGGGCCATAAATCAGGAGGCCAACAACATGGACGCCAGCAGCAAGGAAAACATGGGGTCCATCAACCCAAGCATCCGAAACCTGCGCTACCCCAACAGCCCATGGTGGAAGTTGAGGATGAGTACATCCCACCGACAGATCCGAACGCGCCCAAGATCAATCTTGCCCAGCTCCAAAACATGTCCATGCCAGAGGTGAACGCCATGGCAAAGGAAATGTTGATCGAGAATTTCGGGACGATGAAGAAGCACGAGGTCATCTACCAAATTCTGCAGAAGAATTCTGAGCGAAAAGGTTTGTTGTTCACAGAAGGCGTTTTGGAGATTTTGCCCGAGGGCTTCGGATTCCTGCGCTCGCAAGCGTTTAATTACCTGCCTTGCCCTGAGGATATCTACGTGTCTCCGTCGCAGATCCGCCGCTTCGATTTGCAGACGGGGGATTTGATCCAAGGACAGATCCGGCCACCGAAAGAAAAGGAACGCTTTTTCGCGCTGCTCAAAGTTGAGCACGTGGGTAAGGAGGATCCCGAGATTGCGAAGGATAAAACCCACTTCGACAATCTGACCCCGCTGTTTCCTGATCGACGTTTTATTCTAGAAACCACGGCGGACGAACTTTCCACCCGCGTTCTGGATTTGGTATGCCCGATTGGTAAAGGGACACGTGGCTTGATCGTTGCACCGCCTCGCACAGGTAAAACCGTTTTGATGCAGAAGTTGGCCAATGCCATCCTGAAGAATGATCCGGAGTGTTACTTGTTCATTCTGCTGATCGATGAGCGACCAGAAGAAGTAACGGATATGGAACGCTCGTGCAAACCTGCCGAGGTGATTAGTTCCACATTCGATGAACCACCGGAGCGGCATGTGCAGGTGGCCGAGATGGTGATTGAAAAAGCGCGGCGCATGGTCGAGCACAAGAAGGATGTTGTGATCCTGCTCGATTCAATCACACGGCTGGCGCGGGCCTACAACACCGTGCAACCGCACTCAGGAAAAATCCTTTCCGGCGGTGTGGATGCCAACGCATTGCACAAACCGAAACGGTTCTTCGGAGCGGCGCGTAACATCGAGGAAGGCGGATCACTGACGATCATCGCAACGGCATTGGTCGATACAGGATCCCGAATGGACGAAGTTATTTTTGAGGAATTCAAAGGTACGGGTAACATGGAAGTGCATTTGGATCGGCATTTGGTAGACCGCCGAATTTTCCCTTCAATCAATGTGGAACTTTCCGGCACTCGGAAGGAAGAATTACTCTATCATCCCCAAGAGTACAACAAGGTGGTGATGCTCCGGCGGGCACTGACAGGGGTTCCTCCTGTCGAAGCGATGGAATTGATGTTGGGCAAGCTCAAGAAAACGAAGAGCAATATCGAGTTCCTCCTCTCGATGAACATCGGCACAGAACGCTAACACTCAATTCTCCTGAGTACGAGCAGTGTTTAGGTGGCATTACAATTGCCGCATGCTTGACGCTGACTGGTGCGGGAAGTAATTTGATCCAACGTTTAAAGAAAGAATACTGAATGCAGAACTATCTGGTGCCAGTGGTGGTTGAGCAGACCGGACGCGGTGAGCGGAGCTATGATATTTATTCGCGGCTGCTGATCGACCGCATTGTTTTTTTGGGAACCCCGGTAGACGACGGAGTGGCTAATGTGATCATCGCACAACTGCTCTTTTTGCAGATGTCTGATCCAAAAAAAGACATTCATTTTTACATCAATAGCCCCGGAGGAAGCGTGACTTCGGGTCTCGCAATTTACGACACCATGCAGTTCATGACCTGTGATGTGAACACCTACTGCATCGGGCAGGCGGCGAGCATGGGTGCCGTGCTTCTTTGCGCCGGTGCCAAGGGCAAACGATACGCACTACCCAACGCAAACATCATGATTCATCAGGTGCTTGGTGGAGCCGAAGGTCAGGCTTCGGATATGGAAATTCGCGTCAAGTACATGCTGAAACTGAAGAGCCGACTGAACGCAATCATCGCCAAGCACACCGGCAAGCCGGTGGAACAGGTGGAAAAAGACTGTGACCGCGACAATTTTATGAGCGCGGCGGAAGCTTGCGCATATGGCTTGGTGGATAAAGTTGTGGAATCACGCAAGGAAATCCCCAACTTGCCTAGCTCGGTACCGATTTTGGGGAGTGGTTCACTCGAGGGTTCCAGCATGGAACCACCGACGGCGGGATCGTCCTCTGCCCGATCATAACACACCACTCCTGCTGCCATGGCACGCCCCACCCAATTAAGTCTCTGTAGCTTCTGCGGAAAGTCCCACGCCGAAGTCAAGAAACTGATCCAAGGCCCTGGGGTGTACATTTGCGATCATTGCGTCATTGTCTGCAAAAACGTCATCGATAAAGAGTTGCATTTGGAGCCTAAGAAACCCAACCAACCCTTGCAGGTGCCACGCCCAGCAGAGATTAAAGCGCAGTTGGATCTTTATTGCATCGGTCAGGAACACGCCAAACGCACCTTGTCGGTTGCGGTTCACAACCATTACAAACGAATCCTCAACGGACAGGATAACCCTGAGGTTAGTGGAGTGCCGGTGATGTCGCCGAAGTTGGCAGCGGTCGAGATTGAGAAGAGTAATATTTTATTGGTCGGCCCGACGGGTTCTGGGAAAACTTTGTTAGCGCGGACCTTGGCTCGCGTTCTCAATGTGCCGTTTGCCATCGCGGACGCAACAGCCCTGACGGAGGCGGGTTACGTAGGAGAGGATGTCGAATCGATCATCCAACGCTTGCTGCAAAATGCGGACTACGACGTTAATCGTGCCCAAAGAGGGATTATTTATGTCGATGAGATTGATAAGATCTCGCGCAAAACAGAGAACGTTTCCATCACTCGCGACGTTTCGGGTGAAGGCGTGCAACAGGCATTGCTCAAGATTTTAGAAGGTACAATCTGCAACGTTCCACCACAAGGAGGACGCAAGCATCCGCAGCAGGAATATATTCGTGTGGACACGACGAATATCCTCTTCATTTGCGGTGGAGCCTTTGTCGGAATCGATCAAGTCATCCAACGCCGCCTCGGCACACGGGTCATGGGCTTCGGAGCCAAGGAAAATGGCGTGAAGTTGGCTGACATGACCCCGCAAAGCACCTTGCAGCATGTGGAGCCGGAAGACTTGCTCAGCTACGGATTCATTCCAGAGTTCATTGGCCGCCTCCCGATGGTGACAGTTTTAGAGGAACTGACGGTAGATCAGTTGCAACAGATTTTGACCGAGACGAAGAACGCACTGACTCAGCAATTCACCAAGCTGTTGGCGTTCGAAGGGGTGGAGCTTCAGTTTTCGCGCGATGCGGTGACCGAACTCGCCTCTCAAGCAATTCGTAAGGGGACTGGCGCGCGTGCGCTTCGGGCGTTGCTCGAAAAGCTGATGCTGGATGTCATGTTCGAGATCCCCGGTGCCACTGACATCTCGTCGGTCACCATTAATCGCGCAGTGGTTTTAGGCGAAACCAAACCGATCATTAGTCGCAAGCCGGCGCAGGCCGCAGCCTGATCGTGGACCTCTCGGATTGTTCCTGTCCGAGAAGTCTCCTCAACCCTTTTGCCTTGAAATTTGTTCTCCAAACTCGTTTAACCTCAGCGAACTAGCTCCTATGACTGCACCGTTTCAGCCCCATCAATTCGTGGCGGATCATGTCCGCGGGATTCCCCGCTCCGGCATCCGCGAGTTCTTCGACATTGTGCAAAGCCAAAAGTCGGTAATCTCGCTTGGTGTAGGAGAGCCGGATTTTGTGACACCGTGGCACATTCGAGAGGCCGCGATTTATGCCTTGGAATGCGGACGAACTACCTACACCTCCAATCTGGGCCTGTTGAAGCTGCGCGAAGCTATCAGCACCATGCTCGGACAGAAGTTCGGCGTGAACTATAATCCAGTCACACAAATCCTGATTGCTGTCGGAGTGAGTGAGGCGCTCGATTTAGCATTACGCGCCATCATCAATCCGGGCGACGAAATTATTTACCATGAGCCTTGCTACGTCAGTTACTCGCCAAGCGTGGCGTTAGCTCACGGCGTGCCAGTGGCTGTCGCCTGCCGCGCTGAGGATGGATTTGCCGTCACTTCCGAGGCCATCGCCAAGGTGATCACCCCAAAGAGCAAAGCACTTATGCTGAGTTTTCCGACCAATCCGACGGGCGGAACGATGACACGGGACGAGTTACTCAAAATTGCGGAACTGGTGATCAAAAACAACCTCATTGTCATTACCGATGAGATTTATTCCGAACTCACCTTTGAAGGAGAACATGTCAGCATCGCCTCGTTACCCGGAATGAAGGAGAGGACGATTTTCTTGCACGGCTTCTCGAAGGCTTACGCGATGACCGGCTTCCGTATCGGCTACGCCTGCGGGCCAGCAGAGTTGATCGATGCGATGATGAAAATTCATCAATACTCCATGTTGTGCGCGAGCATCATCAGCCAAGAAGCGGCCTTGGAGGCCATTTTACATGGTGAACCAGACACCATCGAGATGCGCGAGCATTACAAGGCTCGACGGAATTTCATCGTCGCGGCATTCAACTCAATGGGGCTCACCTGTCACCTGCCCCGTGGATCGTTCTACGCCTTCCCCTCTATCCATTCGACGGGCCTGAGTTCGAGAGAATTTGCCCTGCGGCTGTTGAAGGAGGAAAACGTTGCGGCGGTTCCTGGCAGTGCTTTCGGTGCCTGCGGCGAAGGTTACATGCGCTGTTGCTTTGCCACGGCGCTGGATCAAATCCAAATTGCAACCGATCGCATGGCGGCCTTCGTCAAACGGGTTCGAGGATAGTCGAATCGTGGGTTTACTTACCCACACTTGATGCCGCTTGTTGGAAGGCTTGTCGCACGGGTGAGTTATCTCCGTTAGGGAATCCCGCACGTTGGATCATGAGGATCATGATGCGTTGATGGACGGGATCAGCCCAGCTTTGAGTCGCATAAGCACCTCCGTGCCCAAAGGTTCCCTCTGACAACATAGCGGTCACTCCCTCGGGGTTTTTTACCACTTGGAAACCAAAACCCCAGCTCATTCCGTCCACGAAACCCGTCTTGATCTCGCCCGTCTGTGTCCGCGTCAATGCGTTAGCTGTGTTTTCAGAAAGCATCCGGTGACCATCAAAAATCCCTCCCCTGAGCATCATTTGATAAAATGTAGCCATGTCGCTGGCAGTGGAAAAAAGCCCACCGGCAGGAACCGCTGTGCGCCGACGATCACTGATACCGCCTTTGATAAAATAGTTAGCAACCTCCTCCAACCCCTTGCCGTCCTTGGCTGGTTTGTAGCTTTTGGCGATCCGTTTGGTTTGAGCAGGTGTTGGCCAAAAAGTGGTATCCTTCATTCCGAGCGGGTTGAGGATGCGCTGTTGCACAAATTGGGCGTAGCTGAGACCGGAGAGCACCTCGACAAGCCGTCCCAACGTGTTGATCCCCGTGTTGCTGTATTCCCACTTAGTCCCGGGCGGAAAACGCAACGGTTGCTGGGAATACGCCATCACTAACTCCGCAAGGGTAGAATCGTAGCGCGGTGCGGACACATCACCTAGACCTGAAGTATGAGTGAGTAAATCGTGGATGGTGATTGGTCTTGGCGCGGGAACCAGTTGGCGGGTCTCCTTACTTTGTTCCTTGATCAGCCAAAGGTTTTTAAACTCGGGCAAATGTTTCTCCACTGGATCGTCCACGGTGAGTTTACCTTCGTCCTGAAGCATCAGCACCGCCACGGCAGTAATCGGTTTTGTCATAGACGCGATCCAGAAAAGATCGTCCGGTCTCATGGGTCGTTGAGTCGCCAGATCGGACGACCCCACGGCCTTCAAACTCAGAATCGACTTGGCATCACTGACAAGTGTCACGGCTCCTGAGATGACGCCGTCTTGCACAAATTTTTGCATCACCGGCTCGATGGCCTGATCCAGAGCCGAAGTGGGTCGAGGTTTCTGAGCCGCTTCGAGAACAATGGGGGCGACCGCGCAGAGGAGTATCGCAAGAAAACGTGATAACAAGAGCATGACCTCATCGTAACCACTGGAGTTCCTTTACGCAATGAAAGCTCACCAATCCGACGAAATATTTCTTTCCGATTGAGTGCGTCGGTTTTTTTGGATAAAGCCTTGGGTATGCCTCTTATTACGAACTCCAAAACGCGGCCGGAGTATGATGTGATCGTTGTCGGCTCAGGTGCCGCCGGCGGTATGACGGCGTACGCATTAGCCCAGGCGGGAGTCAAGGTGTTGATGCTTGAGGCTGGCCGTAATTACGATCCTGTCACCGAGACTCCGATGTTCCAGACCCCGAAGGACGCTCCGTTGCGGGGTGCTCCGACGCCGGATAAGCCCTTTGGTTTTTACGATGCCACGATTGATGGCGGATGGCAGGTTCCTGGCGAGCCTTACACGAACGGATCGGGTGCCAATTTCATGTGGTGGCGTTCCCGCATGCTCGGAGGTCGGACGAATCATTGGGGGCGTATCTCGCTTCGGATGGGGCCTTACGATTTTAAACCCCGCAGCCGAGATGGCCTTGGACTCGACTGGCCAATGACCTATGAGGATGTCGCACCGTATTACGATCGTGTGGAGAGTTTGATCGGCGTTTATGGCTCGAATGAAGGTCTGGAGAATACTCCTGACTCCTCACCCGGCGTGTTGCAGCCGCCCCCAAAACCACGGGGATACGAACTGTTGATCAAGAAATCTTGCGACCAACTGAAGGTGCCCGTCATCCCAGCACACATCGCAATCCTGACTCGTAAACAGGATTATCTCACCATCCCGGGACGGTTGCACCCCAACAACCCAAAAGCGGCCGCAATCCTCGCCACTGAGATGAAAAAGCGTATGGCCTGTTTTTGGGCGACGCCTTGCGGACGCGGTTGCTCGATTAAAGCAAACTTTCAATCCACCACAGTCCTGCTTCCGCCCGCAATCGCAACGGGGAACCTCGACATTATCACCGACGCGATGGTGCGCGAAGTCACGATCGATAAAACGGGGAAGGCGACCGGTGTGCATTTTATCGACAAGGAAACCCGCCGTGATCGCCATGCGAAAGCACGCATTGTGGTGCTCGCCGCCAGTGGGTGTGAATCGGCCCGCATTCTCCTCAACTCCAAAAGCTCCCAGTTCTCCCATGGCCTCGCGAACAGCAGCGGCAAGGTCGGTCGGTATCTGATGGATACGGTGGGGGCAAAAGTCATCGGGCAAATTCCAGCATTGGAAAACTGTCCGCCACACAATGATGACGGAGCGTCCTCGATCCATACCTACACCCCGTGGTGGAACTATCAGCAGCAGGCGGCGGGGAAAATGAATTTTGCACGGGGCTACCATATTGAGTTCAGCGGCGGACGACGCATGCCCATGCCGGGTGTTTTTGATGGAATCGAAGCCCAGACCGGTGGAGCTTACGGAAAGAAGTTTAAGGCCGAGGCGCGACGTTACTTCGGCAGTTACATCACTTTTGCTGGACGCGGAGAAATGATCCCCAACGAAGATTGTTACTGCGAAGTTGACCCCAACGTCCTGGATCAATGGGGCATTCCTGTTTTGCGCTTTCATTGGAAATGGTCCGATCATGAACTCAATCAGGCCGCTCACATGCACAAGACTTTCGCGGAGATTATTGAATCCATGGGCGGCAAAGCGACCACTCCCATTGAGACGGATGGCCGGAAAGCGATTTATCGCCCCGGTGAAATTATCCACGAGGTCGGCACGACTTGCATGGGGGCCGATCCCAAATCATCCGTACTCAATCAATGGTGTCAGGCTTGGGATGTGAAAAATTTGTTTGTCACGGATGGAGGCCCGTTCGTTTCCAACGCGGATAAAAACCCGACTCTCTCAATTATGGCTTTAGCCTGGCGCAGCGCGGATTACATCATGGACTCCATGAAGAAAGGGGAAATTTAAATGAGCACTTCCGAGAATAAGATGGGGAGACGCGAAGCTCTCAAATGGCTGGCCGGTGCGAGTGCCGCCACCGCGTTGGCTCCCACAGCATTGGCTCAGGGCGCGACAACTGCGGAAGTGGTGACCCGATCCGCAACCGACCCGAATCTTGTTAAGCCTGTCATCGCCTGGAAGGGCTTACTCAGCGAATCAGAATTGAAAACACTGACGGCACTCTGTGACATGATCCTCCCGCAAGAGGATCAATCGCCATCGGCATCTCAAGTCGGAGTACCTGCATTTATCAATGAGTGGGTCAGTGCTTCCTACCCCATCCAGCAGGCCGACAAATTGACCATCCGAGGAGGTTTGGCGTGGCTCAATATCGAGAGCCTGAGGCGGACTGAAAAGGAATTTGCTGACCTTACTGAAGCTGAAAAAACAGGGATCTGCGACGATATCGCCTACCTGCCAAAAACCAAACCTGAGTTCATCATTGGTGCGATCTTTTTTGCTAAGGTGCGGGATCTTTCCGCCACCGGTTTTTACACCACGACTCAAGGCATGAAAGACCTAGGCTATATCGGCAACGTGCCACTCGCAAAATTTGACGGGCCGCCGCCCGAGGTTTTAAAACACATGGGCTTAGCCTAAAAACCTTCGGAGGTTAATCGAATCTTAACGCCTCGATGGGGTCGAGTTGAGCCGCTTTCCGCGCGGGATAAAATCCAAAGAAAATTCCGATTCCAGCACTCGTTAGAAAGGAGAGCACCACGGAACTCGTGGAGACCAAGGTGGCCCAATTCTGAGTTTTTGCGACTGCGTAAGAACCCGCGACCCCAAAGACCACCCCCACCCCGCCCCCGACGACACTGAGCACCACGGCTTCGATCAAAAATTGAAGCAAAATATCCTGACCGCGCGCACCAATCGCCATGCGGACACCAATCTCCCGCGTGCGTTCGGTTACACTGACCAACATGATATTCATGATCCCGATGCCGCCCACAAGCAGGGACACTCCCGCAATGGAACCGAGCAGCACCGTCATCACCTTGGTGCTCGCCGTCGCAAAATCCGCGATCTCCTGTTGGGAACGAATCGTGAAATCATCTTCCTTGCCTTCCGAAATACGGTGACGTTGTCGTAGGAGATCGTTCAGATCACTCTGCACTTGCGGCGATGAAGCCACATCCATCGCCTGCACCGAAATGCTGCGGAATGTCGTGCCGCCCGTAATGCGTTTCATCGCCGAGGTCCAAGGAATGATAATAATGTCATCCTGATCGTTGCCGCGCGCGTCGGAGCCTTTGGCTCCCAACACACCCACCACTGCGAATGGGGCATTTTTGATGCGGATGATCTGGCCGACTGCCTCACCATCACCGAACAAAGTGGCGGCGGTCGTTTGGCCGAGCAATGCAACCTTGTTGGCACTGCGCACATCTTGGTCGTTAAAATTTGCACCTGATGTGAGAGTCCATGAGCGAATGACCGCATAATCCTCCGAACCGCCAATAATTGACGTGTTCACATTTTGATTACCGGCCGCGACTTGCGCATTCCCGCGCACCTCCGGGCTTGCACCTGAGACACCGATAACTTCGCGGCCTATCGCGTCGAAATCCTCCTTGGTTAAGGTTCCTGCGCTTCCGAACCCCATGCCCATCCCGCCGCGTGTAAAATTACCGGACATGACGAGAATAACGTTTTGCCCGAGGCTCGCGATTTGCGATTCGATCTGAGCCCGAGCACCATTGCCGATGCTGATCATGGCAATCACGGCACCGACTCCGATGATAATGCCCAGCATCGTCAGGAGCGTGCGGAGAGTGTTCCGTTGCAATGCCCGAATGGCCATGCGGATGGTGGTGATAATAATCATGACGTCAATTGCACTGCCTGTTGCTCCAAACGGAGTTTCTTGATCTCTTCCACAGCGTCGTGCCGGTTGAGCACCTCGGTGTCACTCA
This sequence comes from Verrucomicrobiota bacterium, assembly GCA_008933045.1. Classification (GTDB taxonomy): domain Bacteria; phylum Verrucomicrobiota; class Verrucomicrobiia; order Limisphaerales; family SXQI01; genus SXQI01. The sequence goes on along the minus strand of WBXJ01000018.1, from coordinate 6,848 downwards.
CAATGCGACCGTCACGCATAATCACATTTCGCTTACAGTAACGTGCGATGTCCAATTCATGAGTCACCATGATAACCGTCATCCCAGATCGGTTGAGTTCTTGAAAAACTCCCATAATCTCCATACTGGTCTGGGTATCGAGATTCCCCGTCGGCTCATCTGCAAGCAGGAGTTTCGGTTGATTAACCAGCGCGCGAGCAATCGCCACCCGCTGTTGTTGACCGCCCGAGAGTTGGCTTGGTCGATGATCACCTCGATTTCCCAAACCGACAATCGCCAACGCTTTTTCAGCCCGCTCAACTTGCTGCTGAGTCGAGATGCTCGGGCGAAGATAGAGCATCGGAAGTTCGATATTTTCTAAAGCCGTGGAACGCGCCAACAGATTGAACCCCTGAAAAATAAACCCTATTTTCTTGTTCCGCAGATCGGCTAATTGGTCACGATTCAGGCTTCCAATATCCACGCCATCCAACCAGAAACGTCCGGAGGTCGGTCGGTCAAGGCAACCAAGCGAGTTCATCATCGTGGATTTACCCGAGCCACTCGCGCCCATAATCGCCACGAACTCACCCGACTGAATTTCTAATGAAACCGACTGCACCGCGTGGACTTCCATTTCTCCGGTGCGATAGGTCTTGCTGAAATTTTCCAGCTTGATCAATGCTGACATGGCGTCTGATGAGTTAACGAGGACGCATTCCACCGCCTCCAAATGGACTACCCATGGGCGATGTCGTGCCCCTAGCCGTCGTTGCGGATGCGGCACTTCCCGCAACAGGGACTGCACCGATGATCACCGTATCGCCCTCTTGCAAGCCCTCGAGCACCTCGGTGGATGAACCATCTGTAATCCCCGTTTTGATCGTGACGGCTTTGGCTAACTGACGACCGGCGGGTGCTGATGGATCCGCTAAAATATAAATGGTTCGAGTAACTGGCCCATTGGCTGGAGCTTCTTGGCCTCGACCTCCAGGACGTCCGCCACCAAAACGCGCCCTCATCGATTCACGCTCCTCAGGCGTCATGCTCTCAAAACGTTTTCGCATTTCCTCACGGTTTGAAGCTCCACCACCACCACCCGCTGCGGTCGGGCCTTTGGAACTTGCCATCTGGTTGGTCTGGGTCGCTGCGGGAGCGTTGGTATCTTTAAGCTGGGCGGTCTCCGGCGGACGATACCGCAGCGCAGCGTTCGGAATTTTCAACACTCCGGTCTTCTCAGAAGTGATGATTGATGCGTCGGCAGTCATCCCGGGGCGCAGTTTTAAATCTGGATTATTGACTTCCACAATCGTCGTATAAGTAACCACGTTTTGATTCGTCGTAGGGGCAAACCGCACTTGCTGAACCTTGCCTCGAAACGTGCGCCCTTGGAACGCATCCACCAGAAAAGTGACGTTTTGTCCTTCCTCAACTCCTCCCACATCGGCCTCAGACACCGCAGCTTCAATCCGCATCTTGGTCAAATCCTGGGCGATTTGGAACAGCGTCGGTGCATTCATACTCGCCGCGACTGTCTGCCCAACTTCCACGGCTCGGATGATCACCAACCCGCTGATGGGTGCGTAGATTTTTGTCCGATCCAGATCTACGTTGGCTTTTTTCAGCGAGGCTTCCTTAATCTTAAAACCCGCTTCCGCTTGGTGCATATCGGCCAGAGCTTTGTCGTATTCAGAAATAGGAATTAATTTAGCTTCCCGTAGATCGTTGGCCCGTTTGAAATTCACCTGAGCCAACTCTAGTCCCGCTCGGGAGTTGGCCACCTCGGCCTCGGCTTGGCCCACATTTTGTTCGAATGTGGATGGGTCAATCTGCGCGATCAGGTCGCCTTCCGTGACGCGTGAGTTGAAGTCCGCTTTAAGATCTTTGATAATGCCGGAGACTTGGCTTCCCACGGTAACATTCTTCACGGGGACAATCGCACCATTCGCCTTTACCAGTTGGATGATGTCGCCTCGTACCACAGAATTCGTCCGGAAGGTGACGGACTCTCCAGTCCCAGAACTCTTCCGCCAAGTCCATACCCCCCAACCCGCACCCCCCAGCACGATGAGAAACACCACTCGCAGTAACCACCCCGAACTCTTTGCATTCGCCATATCTTTCAAATATTACTCAATTATCAGACTCCAGACCAAGCTTCAGACCCGATCATGCCTGCTTTGGTTACAACTAAATGTTGCCCTTGGTTGGCTGCTTCAAGCTTTCCAACTCAACCGAAATGGATCATCTTTCGCGAAGAAATGATGGACTCCCTAATCTTGCGGCACCTGATAAGACTTTTCCCGTCAACGATTTTTGCGGCAATCGCCTTCCTATTCAGCGTTGATCCCTTAACGACCCACGCGGTGTCGCCCATCCTGAAATCGATCATTTGGACGAACAATTTGCTCACACTTCATACCCCGCTCGTTCCTTCGGGTGCGATTCACATCTGGTACCTTGAAGCGTTTCTTCACCCCGGGGCTCGGACTCAGAGTTGGAACCTTTCTAAAATCCCCCACCAGACTCAACTCCTCGTCGCTTCATCGGATCAACGTCATCTCTCCTTCGTCACCGAGGTTCAGACCAATGTGCAGATGCGTCACAGTGTGCACCTAGGGAAGGATGAGGTGGTTTTTGATTACGAAATTGAGAATAAGTCCGAGGTCGCCACAGATTTGCAGTGGTTTCAGCCCGCTTGCATTCGTGTCGGCGAGTTCATGGATCGTCAGCAATCGAATTTTGTAGAGCGGGCCTTTATTTACACGGAAGAAGGTTTTACGTGGCTGTCCGAAGCTCGACGAACTACCAACGCACTTTATCTGGGGGGTCAAGTCTATATCCCTCCCGGGATCAACCATGACGACGCCAATCCACGTCCCGTCGCCCGCCTCCAACCTCTCAACGGTCTCATCGGGTGTTTTAGTGCTGATGGCAAAACAATCCTCGCAACGGCGAGCAGCACAACCCACGAACTATTTGAGGGTGTTTACGTGTGCCTGCACAGCGACCCACACATCGGCGGCCTAGCACCGGGTGAGATCAAAAAATTTAAGGCCAAGATTTATCTCGGCACCGATGATCCCGATCAACTCCTCAAACGGTATCAGAAGGATTTCCCTACCCGTAGGAAGGGTCGCTAACAGTGTTTCAATCCAGAAAGTAACATCTCGGCATTTGACGCATTCCTTGAGTTCCCGTAGCGTGCGGAACGTTATTTTTTCTCAGAATACATGATTGGGTTTATCATTAAGAAGCTGATCGGCTCAAAAAACGACCGCGAAGTGAAGCGGATGCGTCCGATTGTGACCAAGATCAACGAGATCGAGGCAGGTCTCCAGTCATTGTCCGACGAACAACTGCGTGAAAAGACTGCGGCGTGGCGGGAACGTTTGGGCAAAATCGAGGACAATGCCGAATTAGCTCAGAACCTTCTGGAGATCATGCCGGAGGCGTTTGCGGTTGTTAAGAACGCCTGTCGTCGCCTGTGTGGCAAGGATATCACCGTGCGCGAACGTCCGCTCCGTTGGGAGATGGTGCCGTTTGATGTGCAATTGATCGGTGGCATGGGCCTGCATTTGGGGAAAATTGCGGAAATGGCGACGGGTGAAGGCAAAACTCTGGTGGCAACGTTGCCGACTTACCTGAATGCCCTGACCGGACGGGGAGTGCATGTGGTGACGGTCAACGATTACCTCGCTGCCCGCGATAGCGAATGGATGGGCGCGGTCTACCGATTTTTGGGACTGAGTGTGGGTTGCATCCTCCATGATCAATCTCCTCAGGTTCGGCGCGAACAATACGCCTGCGACATCACCTACGGCACTAATGCGGAGTTTGGATTTGATTATCTTCGCGACAACGGCATGGCAACTCGTGCCGAGGAACAAGTGCAACGGGGCCATTATTTTGCTATTGTAGACGAGGTGGACTCGATCCTCATCGATGAAGCGCGAACGCCGTTGATCATCAGTGGGCCTGCGGTGATTCATACTGAGCAGAAATTCACCGAGCTGAAGCCGTCCGTCGAAGCCTTAGTGAAGGCGCAGGCGAAACTCTGCCAGCGGTTCCTTGATGAAGCTGCCGTGCTCATCAAAAAACGTCAGCCCGAGCCCGGAGCAAACCTCGTCGCTGATCCTGAAACGGAACGTGAGATTGGCTTATTGCTTTATAAAGTTAAGATTGGCCAACCCCGCTCGGAAGGCTTGCTGAAGGTCTGCGAAGATCCCGCCAACCTCCGGCGACTCAATCAAGCCGAGTTGGACTTGCACGCGGACCAGACAAAAAAAACGCTCTACGAGCAAAAGGAGCTTTTGTTCTTCGCGATGGATGAAAAATCCCGCGAGGCGGATTTAACGGAGAAAGGCCGCTCTCACATTAGTCCCAACGACGTCGATGCGTTTGTGTTGCCGGATTTGATCACGGCTTTTCATGAAGTTGACCACGGCCAGGAACCCGATCCACGCAAGCGACTTGAAGTCAAAGGCCGTTTACAAGCCGAGTTTGAAGAAAAATCGCAACGGATCCACAGCATGTCGCAGTTGCTGAAGGCTTATTGCCTCTATCAGATCGACGTGCAATACGTGGTTCAAGAGAACAAAGTCATCATCGTCGATGAGAACACCGGTCGTTTGATGACGGGCCGACGTTGGTCCGACGGGCTCCATGCGGCGGTTGAAGCAAAGGAGGGCGTCGAAATCGAACGCGAAACTCAGACTTTCGCCACGATTACGATTCAGAATTATTTCCGCCTCTACCTCAAACTTGCGGGCATGACCGGCACAGCAGAAACTGAAGCCTCTGAGTTTTTCGACATCTACAAACTAGGGGTCATGACGGTGCCCACGAACCGGCCTGTGGCACGCAAGGATCGTCACGACACTGTCTACAAAACAAGGCGCGAGAAGTATGCGGCTGTGGTGCGAGAGATCAAGGAAATCCACGCTCAGGGCCGCCCGATGCTGGTGGGAACCATTTCAGTCGAAGTCAGCGAGTTGCTGGGGCGGATGCTCAAGAAGGAAGGAATTGTTCACTCCGTCCTGAACGCAAAATTTCACCAACAAGAGGCCGAAATCGTGGCCCGCGCTGGACAACAAGGCGCAGTAACCATCGCCACCAACATGGCGGGTCGCGGCACGGATATCAAGCTGGGTGTCGGGGTGAACGAGTTAGGCGGTCTCCATGTCATCGCAACGGAACGTCATGAGGCACGGCGCATTGATCGACAGTTGCGCGGGCGTTGTGCGCGTCAAGGGGATAACGGTTCATCCCACTTCTTCATCGCGTTAGAAGATGATCTCATGCGTTTGTTTGGATCGGATCGTCTCGTAAAAGTGATGGAGCGAGTCGGCCTCGAAGAGAATCAGGAACTCGAGCACCCACTGCTAAACAGATCAATCGAGAGCGCGCAAAAACGAGTCGAACAACACAACTTTCAGCAGCGCAAACGGACGTTGGAATTCGATGATGTGATGAATAAACAGCGGGAAGTCATCTATGGCTTCCGCAACGAAATTCTTCACTGCGATGATGTCCAAGACCGGCTGATGGATGTGATGGAAGAGGTCGTGATCCAGAAGATCAACGAACTCACCACACCCGAGCAACCCCCCGAGGAGTGGAACCTTCGCGCCTTATCCGACTGGATTAACCTGACCTTTCCTCTGGGCATGCCGGAGGATGAAATCGTGAAGGCCGCCAGCGCAGGGCAAGACCTACCCGTCGTGGGATCCGCTTTCGAGGGGCTAAGTGCGGCCCAGTTCTCCGCTTGCGTTTTTATCGCCTCAAGCGTCCGTGACGCATATCACCTGAAGATCAGTTTTGAAAATGCGACGGCACTCAAAGCCCTCGAACGTTACACCATTCTGAGCGCGATTGATAAGCTCTGGCAGGAGCATCTTTATTCGATGGATAGCCTGCGCAACAGCATTTATCTCCGGCAATATGGTCAGCGCGATCCTCTGATCGAGTATAAAGCCGAGGCTTTCAAGATTTTTGAGGAATTGATGGTGAGCATCAAAACTGAAATCTGTCACAATATTTTCCTGAGTGCGTCGAGCCTGATGGCCTTCCAGCAGTTCTTGCAAAACTTACCACAGCGAACCGAGCACCGTACAACGAGCGCCTTCAGCAGCAGTTCCTCAGATGCCGGTGGCGACATGGTAACCGAGGCGAACGACTTGGTGGCCAAAGCCAAACCTGTGCGATCCGGACCCAAAGTTGGCCGCAATGATCCTTGCCCCTGTCAATCTGGCAAAAAATACAAACAGTGCTGCGGTAAGAACGGTTAATTTGACACACAGCTAGTCCTGTGGTAATTCTGTTTTCAGCAGCCTAATTCCGGCTTCAGCAAGCTAGAAACGGGGGAACCAGAGTTTTGAAAAATCTTCAGAACAGGGGCGAACGCCGCCGGCTCAGCCCGGTAGCGAGGTCACTTTCAAGACCTAGCCCGTCAGCTAACCTCGTCGGCCTATGAAAGGGCAATCCTCGGAAACGCTTGAGCGTCATCCTCGATTCCCAACCAAGCCTAACGACTTGATGCGACCCAATGAAGGGTTGCCGCATGTCGGGTTTGGAGTCTCTGTCGCGCGAATATGAAATCAACCAGTAGCGGTCGCGGGGATAATTACCTGCTTACCCTTGTTGTCGGAGCGTTGGGCGTAGTGTATGGGGATATCGGTACCAGCCCACTCTATGCCTTACGGGAGTGTTTCATGGGCAAGGATCGACTGCCCGTCAGCGAGCCAAATGTTTTGGGTGTCATCTCGCTCATCCTTTGGTCGCTCACGTTGATTGTAGCGATCAAATATCTCACCTTTGTCATGCAGGCCAATAATAAAGGTGAAGGCGGAATCCTCTCCCTTTTATCC